>DATKFK010001232.1:0-3908 GCA_035544375.1 Thermoanaerobaculia bacterium | reverse complement strand
GTCCATGAAGTGACGCCAGTCGCCCGCCGCGTAGTTGTTGGCCAGGTCGGTGTCGCCGTCGAAGGCCAGGCTGTGGGTGAGCAGCAGGTTGTAGGGCTCGTCGCCGTCTGGCTGTCGGTGGCTGGCCGACCAGGGCAGGATGGCGAGGTAGACGGTCAGGGGCAGCCAGAAGAACAGCGCCGAAGGGCGCGGGCCGAGCCGGCTGCCGAGCAGCGGCCGCAGCGCCGACACCTGTCGCAGCAGGCGGTGGGCGAGCACCAGCAGCAGTCCCGCGGCCAGCACCTCGCTGGCATGGTCCAGGGCCAATGCCGGCCGCGCGAGGGCCGCCGCGACCAGCAGGCCGAGCGCGGCGATCTCACCCGCGGTGCCCACCAGCGACAGGCGGCGACCGCCCTGCAGCACGCCCCAGCGGTGGATGCCGAAGAACGCCGCGAGCAGGAGGGGCAGCAGCGCCAGCGTTCCCGCCAGCGGATCGCCAGGCGGCAGCGGCAGGAAGCGGGCCAGTGCCGCCGAAGCGAGGATCGCGGCGAGCACCGCGGCGAGCAGCGGGGCCGCAGCCACGGCCAGAGGCCGCACGCCGGCGGAGTCCGCGGGAGTGCCGGCGCTAGTGGCGGGGCCGGCGCCGCCGACAGAAGGCCTGGTGGCGCCGCCGGCGGCGCTTTCGGTGGCCGGCAGCCCGGCTCCTGTGTCATCGATGCTGTGGGCAAGGTTTTCGGCATCGCTGACCGAGCACTTGGTGGCTTCATTGGCGGCGATGCCGCCGGCCTGGGGTCCGCCACCGGTATTGGGGGGACCGGCAGCAGCCAGCTCGGCGTCGGCTCTTGGATTTCTGGACTCCGCCCCCGGCTCGCCATCTTCCAAGAGGGGTTCGCCGGTCATGGCTCGAGCTCCACCTGGTAGAGGGCCACGCTGGTTTCGGGCGGTAAGCCGGAGGCAAGATCGACCTCGAGCCGGGCGAAGCTTCCGGTGGTGGGCAGCGGCAGCCGGGCGCGGTACCGCTGGCCGAAGAAATCGCCCGCCACCCAGGCCTGCCAGGGGCGTGGTGAGCGCAGCCGCGACGTGGCGGCGACATCAGTCCGGCGCGCCGCCCACTCTCCCGTGCCCTCGCCGGCACGCAGCTGAAGCTCGATCGGGGCGGTACCGGTGCCGAGCAACCGGACGATTGCCACCGGCGTGCCGGCGGCGAGCCCGGCGCCATTGATCAAGCTGGTTTGCAGTGCCAGGTCGCGCAATCGCAACGGGGCGAGGTCCGTATGCCAGGACGGATTTGCGCGGTCCAGCAGCACCGCGCTGCCGCCCCCGAGCAGAGCGACGTCGGGCGAAGCCAGCTGCGGGCCGATCAGGGCCGCGAGCAGCGCGCCACTTGCGGCCGCCGCGGCGATCCGCCCGGCGGGCCACGCTGCCGGCACCGGCAGCGCCGGGGCCTGGGGCCTTGGTACTTCTGCGTTCGCCGCGGTCACCGGGTCGGTTGCCTGTTTGGTGGCCCGTTTGGTGGCCAGTGACGTCGTCATGCGCCGTAGCGCCACCTCTACGCCGCCGCCGATGAGCAGCGCGCCGCCGCCGAGTGCTGCCGCCAGCCGCGCTCCGGGGTGGGCGCCGAGCAAGGCGAGCGCGTCGCCCAGGGGGTCCTGGCGCAGCCACGGATAGGAGGCCAGCAGCGCGGTGCCGAGCAGGACGGCCGCACTCCAGACCGCCGCCAACCCGGCCGCCGCACCGGTTGCCGGCAGTGCCAGCGCCGCCAGGGCGAGTGGTGCCGCCAGCGCCGAGCGGTCGGGCAGCCATGGCGTGGCGAAGGCGAGCAACGCGGCGGCGGCCAGCAGGGACCGGGACCGGGGCTGCCGCGCCGCCGGCAGCGCCGCGGGCACCAGTATCACCAGGAAGGCCACCGCGGCCGCGCCCTCGCGCCAGGAGGCATGGGCGGCGAGAGCGCCGGGCAGGTGCCAGCCCGCCAGCCAGGCGCCGCGCGTAAAGGCAGCCAGCGGCAGGGCTGCCGCCGCGGCCAGGCCGGGGCGCCACAGCGCCAGCCCGGCCAGCGCCGAGGCCCAACCCGTCCGCGGCTCCCAGGCGATCGGCAGCAGCAGCGCAACCGTGCCAGCGGCGACGCGCGCCCTGGCATGCCAGCCTCGCAGGTCCCGCTGCTGCAACGCGTCTCGCAGTGCACGCCACACTGCCGGCTTTGGCGGGACCGAAGAACGGTCAGCCTCCACCTCCGTTCGGGCCCGCTCCCGACCGGCTGCTCCTTGGATGGTTGGGAACGAGCTTGTCACCGGCTCGGCTGCCCCCACCCCGCCGGCCTTGGACAGGGCCGCGCCGCCGGCCAGCGCCACCAGGGCAAGGGTCGTCGCCACCGTCCAGCCCGGCGCCAGCACCGCCGCGACGCCGGCCGCAGCCAGGGCCGGCAGCGGGCCGCGGTGGCGCCACAGCAGCGCCAGCGCCGCGCCGGCTACCACCGGTAGGACGAGGAGCGCCACCCAGGGCCGGAGCGCTCGGCCCGGCGCGAAGAGCAGCTCGCCGCGCAGCAGCACTTGCAAGCCAAAGCACAGGGCAACCGCCGTCGCGAGATTGGCGCGGTCCTCGCCGGCGCCGCTCGCCGCGGCAGCGGGGCCGTGGCGCAGACACCGTGCTCCGGCGATGGCGAGGGTGGCGGCCAGCAATGCGATCACCGCCGCTCCCCGTCCGGGACCGCCCGGCAGTGCCCAGGCCGCAGTGACCGCCAGCGCCGCTCCCAGCCCCAGCTCGGCAGCGGGCGGCGGCGCCAGCGCCGCCGCTGCCACCAGGACAGCCACCGTCAGCCGTCCGAGGTAGGCGCCCTCGGCGGCGGCCGCGGGCTCCACTTCGTGAGCCGCGAAGCAGCCGATCGCCGCCAGCGCCGCGGGCGGCAGCGCCCACCGGGCCAGTCTGCCTGTCGGGAGGTGGGATCTCACGCGCGGCGGAAGTGAAGGGGTAGGTTACCGCGCGGCACGGTCATCAGTACTAGCTTAGCGCTAGGTTAGTACTCTGTGCCGGAAAATCGGCATTCGGCCCGTTCGGCTCGTGATTCAGCCGCTCGAGCAGCACTTCGTCCGAACAGGTCGCTGGGGCCCATCTCCAACACCCCACCACGCAGGTCCGCAGGTCCCACGCTGCTTCGCGCCCGGGTCGGGGCAAGATAGACTCCACGGCCATGCTGTCGCGAGAGCTGTTGCGCCACGATCCGGAGGGTGTCGTCGAGCGGCTGGCGAGCCGCGGTGTCGATCCCGCGTTGCCGCGAGCCTGGCAGCGCCTGGACTCCGAACGGCGGGCAGCGCTGGTCGAGCTCGAAGACCTGAAGCGCCGGCACAACGAGGCCAGCCGCGCCATCGGTGCGCTCAAGCAGAAAGGCGGTGATGCGTCCGCCGAGATCGCCGCGGTGGCGAGCGGCAAGCGGCGAACCGCCGAGCTGGAAGCGCAACTGGCGGGGCTCGAGCCCGAGATCGCCGCGATCGAGCTCACGCTCCCCAACCTCCCGCACCCCAGCGTGCCGCGCGGCGCCGACGAGACCGCCAATCGCGTCGAGCGAGTGGTCGGCGAGCCGCCAACGTTCGCTTTCGAGCCCCGCCCGCACTGGGACCTTGGGCCGGCGCTGGGAATCCTCGATTTCGAGCGTGGCGCCAAGATCGCCGGCGCACGCTTCACCGTCTCGTTCGGAGCGGGAGCCCGGCTCGAGCGCGCGCTGATCGGCTTCATGCTCGACCTGCACACGCGCACTCACGGCTACACCGAGGTGTTGCCGCCCTTCATCGTCAATCGGGCCTCCTTGATCGGTACCGGCCAGCTGCCCAAGTTCGAGCAGGACCTGTTCAAGCTCGAGGGTCACGACTACTTCCTGGTGCCCACCGCCGAGGTGCCCCTGACCAACCTTCATCGCGAGGAGATCCTGGAGGAGGATC
>DATKFK010001231.1:0-4845 GCA_035544375.1 Thermoanaerobaculia bacterium | reverse complement strand
GCTGGCCGGCGCGCCGCGGCTCTACAACCTCTACGGCCCCTCCGAGGACACCACTTTCTCGACCTGCTCGCGGGTCGCGCCGCCCGCCGGCGGCTCGCGCGACGCCCCCGCGATCGGCCGCGCCATCGCCGGCAGCTGGGCGTCGCTGCTCGACGCGGCGCTGCGCGAGGTGCCGATCGGCGTGCCCGGCGAGATCTGCCTGGGCGGCGGCGGCCTGGCGCGCGGCTATCTCGGCTTGCCGGACCTGACCGCCGAGCGCTTCGTCCCCGATCCCTGCGCCGTGACGCCTGGCGAGCGCATCCACCGCACCGGCGACGTCGCCCGCCTGCTGCCCGACGGCTCGCTCGAGCTGCTCGGCCGCCGCGACCACCAGGTCAAGGTGCGCGGCTTTCGCATCGACCTGGGCGAGATCGAGTCGGCCCTCGCGGCCTGTCCCGGGGTCGAGGCGGCTGCCGTGCTGCTTCAGGCTGCCGGCGAGCCGGGCGAGCCCGGCTCCTCCGGCACCTCGGGAGCGTCCGGAGCTTCCGGAGCCAGGGGCACCGGTGGCGAGCCCGGCGGCGGCGGCCGCCTGGTGGCCTATGTCGCGCCTTCCAGCCTGTCCGTCGCCGCGCTGCACGAGGCCCTGCGCCAGCGCCTGCCGGACTACATGGTGCCGGCGGCCTGGGTCTGCCTCCCGGCCCTCCCCCTGACCGCGACCGGCAAGGTGGACCGGCGCGCGCTGCCCGCGCCGGAGCCGGCGCGTCCCGCTCTCGCGGCCGCCTTCGCGCCGCCGCGCGACGCTACGGAGGCGGCCCTGGCGGAGGTCTGGAGCGAGGTGCTGCGGCTCTCCCGGGTGGGCATCCACGACGACTTCTTCGATCTCGGGGGCGACTCGATCCGCGCCATCCAGGTGGTGGCGCGTTGCCGCCGCCACGGCATCGAGCTCGAGCCGCGCCATCTCTTCCGCCACCCGACGGTGGCCGCCCTGGCGCTGGTGGCCACCCTGGCTGCGATTGGCGCGACCGGCGCGACGGCGGCGACGGTGCCGCCGCCCGCGGCCGCGCCCACGCCAGCCTCCGACTTCCCGCTCGCCGGCCTCAGCGCCGAGGACCTCGACGACCTGCTCGAGGAGCTGACCCCTCACCAAGGTATGACTTGAAGATGGCCGCCGCCGGCAACGTCGCCGACATCTATCCGCTCTCGCCGTCGCAGCGCGGACTGCTGGTGGTCGCGCTGCTCGCGCCGGACCACACCCGCTTCTACTGCGACCAGATCGTCCTCGAATTGACCGGCCAGCTCGACGCCGCAGCCTGGCGGGAAGCGTGGCGCCGGGTCGTGGCCCGCCATCCCGCCCTGCGCACCCAGTTCGTCTGGAAGCGCCGCGCGCAGCCCCTGCAGGTGGTGCGCGGCGAGGTCGAGCTGCCCTGGCAGGAGCTCGACTGGCGCGGCCTGCCGCCGGCCGAGCGCGAGCGGCGCCTCGCGACGCTGCTGCGCGAGGACCACGCCCGCGGCTTCGCGCTCGACCAGGCGCCGCTGCTGCGCGCCGCCTACGTCCACTGGGAGCAGGGGAGCGCCAGGTTCCTGTGGAGCTTCCACCACCTGATCCTCGACGGCTGGTCGCTTCAGCTGGTGCTCGGCGAGGTGCGCGCCTGCTACGAGGCGCTGCTCGCGGGCCCCGCCCCGGAGCTGCCGCCGGCGCCCCCGTTCCGCGATTTCATCGCCTGGTGGCAGCGCTGGCAGGCGGCCGGCGCCGAGGAATTCTGGCGGCGCGAGCTGGCGGGGCTGCCCGACGAGAGCCCTCTCCCCTTCGACCGCCGCGATGCGCCCGGAGCGCCCCCGGAGCCCGCCGGCGCGGACCCGGGCGACGACGGCGGCTGGACCGTCGGCGTGGAGTTGGCCGAGTTGCCGCCCGCGACCACGCACGGCCTGGCCGCGGCCGGCCACCGCCATCGGCTGACCATGAACACCTTCTTCCAGGGCGCCTGGGCGCTGCTCCTCGCCCGCACCACGGCGCGGCGGGAGCTGCTCTTCGGCAGCGTCGTCTCGGGGCGCCCGCCGGACCTGCCGGGGGTCGAGGGCATGGTCGGGCTGTTCGTCAACACGCTCCCCACTCGCGTCGCCGTCGAGCCTTCCCAGGAGCTGATCCCCTGGCTGACCGCGCTGCAGGAGCGGCAGGTCGAGCAGCGCCGCTTCGAGCATCTGCCGCTCGAGCAGATCCTGGGCTGGGGCGGCGTGCCGCGCGAGCGGCAGGCCCTGTCCAGCCTGGTCACCTTCCAGAACTTCCCCGCCGACCCGCTGGCCGGCCTGGCTGAGGTCGGCGCCCCCGCTGCGGGCGGCGCGCCCGCCGCGGGCGACGCGGGCGGACCGCCGGCGGCCCCCCCGCGGCTCGCGGTGCGCTTCGCCCATGCCAGGGAAGCGACCCACTACCCGCTCGCCCTCTACGTCAGGACCCGCGGCGAGCAGATCACGCTGGGGCTGGCCTTTCATCGCGACCGCTTGACCCCCGCCGCGGCGCGGCGCCTGCTCGAGTTGCTGGCGCGGCTGCTCGCCGGTGCCGCGGCGCGCCCGCAATCGCGTCTGGGCGAGATCCCGCTGCTCTCGAGCGAGGAGCGGCAGGAGCTGCTCGCCGCCGCCCACGGCGGCCCGCCTGCCTTGGCCGCTGCCGCAGCGCCGGCGGCTTCGGCACCGTCGGCACCGCCGGCATCGTCCGAATCGTCAGAGGCAAGCGGCGTGCTCGGCCGGATCGAGCGGCAGGCGGCCGGCGACCCGCGGGCGGCCGCCGTCGAGCAAGGCGCGGACCGCCTGACCTATGGCGAGCTCGACGCCGGCGCCCAGCGCCTCGCCGTCCGTCTGCGCCGGCTCGGGGCTGGGCCCGAGGAGGTGGTCGGCGTCTGCCTGGAGCGTACGCCCGGGCTGGTGACCGCGTTGCTCGCGGTCTGGAAGGCGGGCGCCGCCTACCTGCCGCTCGATCCCGCCTACCCGGCCGAGCGCCTGGCGTTGCTGGCGGCGGACGCGGCGGTGCGCCTGATCGTGACCACCTCGGCGCTGGCGCCACGCCTGCCGCCGGGGCCGGCGGCCGTGCTGCTCGACCAGCCCGAGGCGGGCGAGGACGCCCAGCCACTGTCCGCGGCGCCGGCGCCGGCGGCCGCCTACGTGATCTACACCTCGGGCTCGACCGGAACGCCCAAGGGGGTGGTCGTCGATCACGCCGCCCTGGCGGGCTTCGTGGCGGCGGCCGGCGAGCGGCTGGCCATCGTTGCCGGCGACCGCGTGCTGCAGTTCGCCGCGGTCAGCTTCGACGCCAGCGCCGAGGAGATCTATCCCTGCCTGGCGCACGGCGCGACACTGGTGCTGCGCGACGCCGGCATGCTCGGTTCGTTCGGCCGCTTCCTCGACGAGGTCGAGCGGCTGCGGCTGACGGTGCTCGACCTCCCCACCGCCTACTGGCACGAGCTCGCGGCGGCGCTCGACCGCGAGGGCCTGGCGCTGCCGCCCAGCGTGCGCCTGGTCGTCATCGGCGGCGAGGAGGCGCGGCCCGCCGCCCTCGCCGCCTGGCGCTCGCGGGTGGGACCCGGCGTGCGCCTGCTCAACACCTACGGTCCGACCGAGGCCACCGTGGTGGCCACCCAGGCCGACCTCACCCTGCCGGCGCCGGCCGAAGGCGAGGGCTGGGTGCCCATCGGCCGCCCCACCGCCAACACCAGCGCCTACGTGTTGGGGCCCGGGCTCGAGCCGCTGCCGGCCGGGCTCGACGGCGAGCTGTGGCTCGGCGGCGCGGGCCTGGCGCGCGGGTATCTCGGCCGTCCCGGCCTCACCGCCGACCGCTTCCGTCCCGATCCCTTCGCCACCGGCCAGCGCCTCTATCGCACCGGCGACCTCGCCCGCCTGGTGACCGGCGGCGAGTTGGCCTTCCGCGGCCGGATCGACGGCCAGGTCAAGGTGCGCGGCTTCCGCGTCGAGCTGGGCGAGGTGGAGGCGGCGCTGCGCCGCCTTCCCGGCGTGCGCGAGGCGGCGGCGGTCCTCGCCGCGGGCTCCGATGGCGCCGAGGGCGCCGACGGCGACCGGCGCCTGGCGGCGTTCGTGGTGCCAGGCCCCGGCGCGCCGCCGCTCGCGCCGCTCTCAGCCGTGGGCCTGCGGGCGGCCCTCGCCCGCGGCCTCCCCGAGCACATGGTGCCGTCGTCGGTGACGGTCCTCGAGGCGCTGCCGCTGTCGGCGCATGGCAAGCTCGATCGCGCCGCCCTGGCGGCCCTGGCGGCGACAGCGCCCGCCGGACCGGACTCGCCGCCGGAGGACGATCGGGACCGGGACCGGCGCCCGCGCACGCCGCTCGAGGAGCTGCTGGCGGGCCTCTGGTGCGAGCTGCTGGGGCTCGAGCGGGTGGATCTCGACGCCAGCTTCTTCTCCCTGGGCGGCCACTCGCTGCTGGTCGCCAGGCTGCTCTCGCGCATCCGCCAGGCGCTCGCGGTCGAGGTGCCGGTGGTCGAGTTCTTCCGCCGGCCGACGGTCGGGGAGCTGGCGGTCCTGGTCGAGCAGGCCGAGCGCGGCACGCTGGCCTCCGACCTGCCCGAGCTGCCGCCGCTGCGGCGCCGGGCGGCGTCCTCGGCGGGCGACGGCCCCTCGGAGCTGCCGCCGCTCTCCTATGCGCAGGAGCGGGTGTGGCTGCTCGACCAGCTGCAGCCCGGCGGCAACCTGGCCTATAACTTCCAGCTCACCATCAATTTCGGCGGTCCCCTCGCGGTGCCGGTGCTCGAGCGCGCGCTGGGCGAGATCGTGCGCCGCCACGAGGTGCTGCGCACCAGCTTCCCGGCGGTCGACGGCCGGCCGGTGCAGCTCGTCCATCCCACCCATCCCGCGACCCCGCTGCGC
>DATKFK010001230.1:0-8843 GCA_035544375.1 Thermoanaerobaculia bacterium | reverse complement strand
ATTCGCCGCGCCGAGCAACGCGGCTCCGACGATCCCGCCTACTACCTGGGGTTGCCGGGCTGTCCGCCGGAGCACCCGATTGCGGCGCAGTGGGCGCTGCGCCGCCGCACGTTCGCCGCGCTCACCCGGCGCGTGCTGCCGCGCCTGGGCCAGGGGCTGCGCATCGTCGACCTCGGGGCGGGGGTGGGCTGGCTGTCGCACCGGCTGGACCTTCTGGGTCACCATCCGATGGCGGTCGATCTCACCACCGACGAACGGGACGGCCTGGCCGCCGCCCGCCACTACCGGGGCCGATGGCCGCGCGTGCAGGCCGAGTTCGACCGCCTGCCGCTGCCGGCCGGCGCGGCAAACCTGGTGCTCTTCAACGCCAGCCTCCACTACAGCACCGACTACGAGGTCACGCTCCGAGAAGCCCTGCGGGCGCTGGCGCCCGGGGGCACGGTCGCGGTCCTGGAATCGCCTATCTATCGCCGCTCCGAGAGCGGCCGGAGGATGGTCGAGGAGCGCCACGCCGACTTCGCCCGCCGCTTCGGCACTCGTTCCGAAGCCCTGCCCAGCCGCGAATACCTGACCCGCAAAGGGATCGCCGAGCTGAGCCGGAGGCTGGGCATCCGCTTCGAGACGGTCACTCCCTGGTACGGCTGGCGTTGGGCCCTGCGTCCCTGGGTGGCGCGCCTCAGGAGAAGGCGCGAGCCCAGCCGCTTCACGATCCTGCTGGCGCAGAAGCGCTAGCGCGGCTGGCCGGAGCTTCCGTCCTGTAACGCCGAGAGATCGAGCAAATCCTGGGGCCTGCCGGAGGCCGACTTGTTGTGGATCAACTCATCCCTGCCGAGGTAAAACACATCGGCGGTACCGTACCGGCCGGCGACACGGCCGTGCCATGCCGAGTCGAAGTCCACACCATCGATCGCCGTGATCAGATCAACTCTGTTCGGCGGATAACCGAGCTGAACGATTCGTCCTGGCGCCGCGAAGTCATCCTGCGTGAGGCCGAGTGAGCCGAATCCGAAGTCGGCCAGCGCCGCCAGAAGCCTATCCGCATTGACCCTGGTGGGCTCGACGAGAATATCGATGTCTTTGGTGAAGCGGGGCTTGCCGTGAAACGCCACGGCATAGGCCCCGACGATCACCGCCTTAACGCCATGGGCGTTCAAGCACGTGAACAGTTCTTCGAAGTCCTTCGATACGCTCACCCGTGACCTTCCACGCCTCGCGGCGCAACTCCTCGAGCGCCTCGACGCGCTCGTCGCCGGTCATCCGCGACCAGAACTCGCGATCGGCACTTGCCTCTTCCGCGAAGGAGTTGCACTTGCGAAGCCAGATATCCACGGTCGCAAGATATCATTTCCAAAGCACCGGCCGCATGCATACTTCTCACTTCCCCGAGGTGAAAGCGAAGAGGCCGCCGGCGCTCTCGGTCGCGGCGAAGAGGGTGCCGGTTGCGGGATCGCCGCTCAGAGCCCTTCGCGCTGCGGCTCGCGCAGACCCGCCAGGCGGCGGGCGAGGTCCAGCTCCCAGGGGTTGCCGTAGCGGCCGGTCCGGTAGCGCCAGGCGGCCAGCAGGCGGAGCATCCGCTTGGCCCAGGCCGGCGTGGACCAGTCCTGGGCGGTCGGGAAGCGGCAGGCCAGGACCGTGGCGAAGTCGTGCACCCGCGCCTTGAGGCGGGCATGCAGCCAGGGCGCATCCTGGTGGCAGACGTAAGCGATCCACCGCGGCTCGGTCCACTCCTCGGGGGTGGTCGGGAGCCCGGGACCTTCGGGACCGTAGGTGTCGAGGACGGGCAGACGCAGGCCGTCGGCGGCGACGGCCCGCGCGTCGCGCTGCGGCGTCGGGCTGTAGAGGTAGAGGATGACCTCGCAGTCGGGATTGACGGCCTTGATCTGCTTGACCAAGCCGAGGGTCTTCTCGACCTCCCCCTCCGGGTCCTCGGGGCCGCCGAGCACGAAGGAGAACTCAGGGATGACGCCGTGCTCGCGCGTCTTTCGGGCTACCTCGAAAGTGTGCTCGACGCGGCTTCCCTTCTTCATGCGGCGCAGGACTTCGTCGCTTGCCGCCTCGGCGCCGATGTAGCTCATGCGATAGCGGCTCGCCTCGAGCAGCTTCCAGCCGGCCGGCGAGAACCTGGCCAGGGTGTCGGCGCGGGCGTACGACCACCAGGGCAGCTGCAGGCGGGCGAGCACCTCGAGAGTCGGGAGGCTGGCTTCCTCGGTATCGAAGAAGTTGTGGTCGTAGAACTGGATGGCGTCCGCCCCGTGACCATCGCGCAGGCGGCGGAGGGCCTGCTCCAGGCGCGCCGCCCCCTGCAGCCGGGTGGCGCCGTTCCACATCGACACCACGCCGCAGAAGGTGCAGTGGTAGCGGCAGCCGACTGCCGCCTGGTGCACGGCGGTGCGGCGGCCGAGGAAGCTCGGGCGCAGGTAGCGAGCGACGTCCCCGGCGCGCTCGTAAGGCAGCGGCGGATCGTCGTCGGGAGGGTGCGGATGCCGCTCGGCGTTGTGGACGGCCCGTCCCCCCTGCTTGTAGGTCAGGCCGGCGACGCCGGCGAGCGCCGTGGGATCGGCGGCCGAGTCGCCCATGCCGCCGGGCGCGCCGGCGTCGGGCAGCCGGGAAAGGAGCTGCAGGAGGGTCTCCTCCCCCTGGCCGCGCACCACGTAGTCGACGTAAGGGGCATTGATCGCGGCCGCGGGGTAGAGGGTGGGGAAGTAACCTCCCCAGACGATCGGCACCCGCGGGTGGGCGAGGCGGACGGCGGCGGAAACCTCGATCGCCGTCGCCACCTGGGGGCCGGGCATCACGGTCACGGCGAGCAGGTCGCAAGGCTGCTCCGCCACCGCCGCGAGGACGGTCTCGACGGCTTCGGGGTCGAGGTTGCCGTCGACGATCCGGTAGTCGCGCCGCCCCTCGAGCACGGCCCCCAGCGAGAGCAGCGAGAGCGGCAGCCGCACGCTCCGCGGCGAGCACATCCGCGGGTTGACGAGCACCACCTGTCCAGGGCTCATCGGACCCTCCGGCTGGCGCGGTAGACGGTCATGATCTCGCTGCCGAAGTGGCGGCGGGCGGCGACCTCGAGGGCAAACCCCTGGGCAGCCAGTGCGCCCATCATGCCCGCCATGCCCTCGGCATCGCCGTCGGTCGAGACCAGGACGAGGGCCGAGCCGCCCGGCGCGAGGACCTCCGACAGGCCGGCGGCGAAGCGCTCCATCACGTCGGTGGCGCGCCAGGCGAGGTCGAAGTTGCTCGCGGGCCGGCCGCGGAAGAACGGCGGATTCCACAGGACGAGGTCGAAGCGCTCCCCGGACACCGGCCCGAACAGGTCGCCATGACGGATCTCGATCCGCTCCTCGAGGCCGTTCAAGAGGACGTTGGCGCGGGCGCAGCGCACGGCGTCAGGGTTGAGATCGACGCCGACGACCTGGAATCCGCGGCGAGCGGCGAACACCGCTCCCACCCCGGAACCGGTCCCCATGTCGAGAGCGCGCGCCTGCTGGGGAGCGGCGAGCGACGAGCGACCCCTGCTTGCCGGCGCCGCGGCCGGCGAAGTGGCCACGGTGCGGGCAAGGAAGGCGCCGCTCCTGAAGACCACGGGATTCAGCACCTCGGGCAGGACGACGAAGGCGAGGCCGTCGACGCGCTCGAGCACCGGCCGGCGGATGCGGCGCGCGAGGAAGGGCCGGCGCGCACGGAGCCAGGCGAGGCTGGCGAACCTGGCCAGCCTGCCCACCCTGACGGCGCCCACGGGCTCCGCGATCGTCGACGCTCGGTCCAAGGCCCCTCCTGTCGAGCTTTCGCAGTCTATCTCGGGCACGGCCTGCGCCCATCGCGCCCCCGGGCCACGGTAGCGGCTCGTCAAATTGAGTCACCACCCGAGTTGAGTCACCCCCCGAGCCGCTCCTCTTCGCTCCGGCCCACCGTTTCTTCTAGGTTCCGCGGAGGAATCGCTCCAGCCGCTCGGCGCCGGCGCGGAGCTGCCGCCAGTAGCTGCGCCGCCATGCCACCTCCTGCGGCGGGTTGTCGCGGCTGGCGCGCACCAGGGGGCGCGGGGCCAGGGCGAAGCCGTAACGCGGGCCGCCGGCGAAGAACCGGTCGTGGATGCCTTTGAGCAACAGGTTGCCGGCGCAGCCGCGGAAGTAGTAGCGGTCCTTGCCGGCCAGGCGGACGAGGTTCGCGGCCCCCACGTGCTCGGCGCCGCGGCGGCAGAGGGTGATGCCATGCAGGCGGACGAGGTCCCCGTCCTCGTCGCGGTGCAGGAGATCCACCTGCCAGCCGGCGCCGGCGACCGCCTGGGTTGCGAGGTCGCCGGTGTCGTACCACTCCCAGCGGTCATAGGGCACGGCCGGGTCCGGCCGCGCGGCCCCGGGGAAGAAGCCGAGAGGCAGCGCGCGGGCGAACACCTCGCGGTAGACCGCCACCTTCATCACCAGGGCGAACGTACCGTGGCTCGGCCGCCGGGCTCGCGACACGCACGAGACCGCCGCGACCTCGGGGACGGCGAGCCGCTCCTTCACCCAGCTCCAGAGCCGCCGCGAGATCCAGAAGACGTCGCTGTCGACGATGGCGAGATAGGGGGTTTCGACCCTGGCGACGGCGTCGTTGTAGGCTTCGTGGAAATCGCGGCGGACGGGGGAGCGGTGGAGGATGGCGGCACCCGGGAGCAGGTCCGCGTCGAGGTCGCAACGCGCGGAGTCCTGGAAGATCTCGAGCCGCGCCTCCGCCGCGGGGAAGACGCGCGTGACACAGGCATGCCAGAGCCGTGCGACGTCCGGATAGACCGTCGAGGTGAAGACGGTCACCAGGGGCCGCCGCCCGCCACCCGCGCTCACGCCGCGGTCCCCTCCCAGCTCTCGGGGATCACCCCGGGGACCGTCAGCGCGACGCCCTCGCGCGCGGCGAGCAGCGCGATCGCGCGGTCGGAGCGCCGGAAGTAGTCGCGCAAGACGGCCCGCCGGTCCGCGTCCCCGATCTGGGCAAGCGCGCGGGCGAGCCCCGCCGCGGGCAGGCTGCCGGCGAGGGCCGCCCCGGAAACCGCGGCGAAGGGCGCGCCGAAGACCGCCTCGTAGAGCGTTCCCAGCAGCAGGTTGTCGTAGGCGCCCATGGCGAAGTAACGCCTTTCCCCCACCAGCGCCTCGAAACGGCGTTCCCCGACCTGCGCGGCAAAGACCTCGCGTGCGGCGCGCAAGACGGTCGTGCCATGAAAATCGGCCAGGTGCGCCGCCGGATCGGGAGCTTCGACGACCTCGCGGCCGGCGGCGCGCAGGGCCAGGGCGGCGCGCTCCCCGGGGTTGCGGTTGAGCGAGCGCGGCCAGTGCTCGAGGCCCTCGTAGGCGGCGGCGAACACCGGCGCGGGCAGGGCGCGGTAGGCGGCGGCCCGGCACCACAGCGCATAGACGCCGGGGAGCGCGGCGCGCCGCAGGAAGGAGACGGCGGCCACCTCGGGGCGGTCGAACGCGGGGAGGTAGGACACGGGCCAGCCGCCGTCGACGACGAAGACGTCGGCGTCCAGCAGGAACAGGAAGTCGCCGCTCGCGGCCAGCGCCGCATCGTAGAACTCGACGAAGTCGCGGGCCCCGGGGCCGGGCGCCGCCAGGACCGCCCCCGGGAAATCACCCGGCGCGAACTCCGCGACGTGCGCGTCGCGGAAGATCCGCACCGTCACCGCGAGCCCCGCGGCCGCCAGCGCCGGGATCAGGTCGCGGCGGACGGCGCGGTACCACAGGCGTGCCAGGTCCGGGTAGCGGTGCGGAGAGGCGATGAGGAGGGTGGCCACTCAGACCCCCCGGAGGCGCGGCGGCTCACGCATACTCGGGACGGTCGGTGCGCGGCCGGTAGCGCCCTTCGCGGTCGAAGCCGCTCTCCCAGGTGCCGCCGAGCCAGCGCCCCGCCCAGAAGATGCCCCCCCAGAAGGTGCCGCTGCGGAAGTCGCCGCTGCGGAAGAAGCCGCCGAGCATCACGCCGGACTCGAAAACGCCGCCGTCCCACTCGCATTCGAGAAGGACCGCGCCGCGGTTGACCGTCGCCGGCCCGAAGCGCTCCCGGTGAAAGAACTCGCCCGCTTCGAGGACCCGGGCTTCTGATGTCATGGTGAAGACTGGCTCCCGTCGATCCGGCTTGGCAAGGTATCACAGGGTCGGGGGCTCCGGGCTCACGGCATCCCCTGCCTCCCCTGGCTGGTGTCCCGCCCGCCATACCCGGCTCCTGCCGTCCCCGCGGCCGCCAGCAGGCCCTCGATCAGGGCCAGCGCACCGTCGAGATCGCCGCCGAGCTCGAGTTGCCAGGCGTTGCCGGCCAGCAGCCGGCGGACGCGCCCGTGATAGTCCGGGACGTCCTCCTCGGTGCCGGCGCTGCCGGGGGCCCAGAGCGCCAGGGCCTCGGCCAGGGCCAGGGAGGTGAGCCGGCTCGCCACGGCCCGCGGCCGGCGCCGGACCAGCACCACGGGGCCGGGAAGGGCGCGCGGCACCGCGCTCCCGGGCCGGATCGACTCGGTCTCGACGGCCAGCTTGAGAGTGCCGCCGCGCCGCAGTGCGGGCTCTCTGCCGGCCAGCTCCGGAAAGAGCTCGCGGCTTTCCGGCCGCGGGTGCAGCCACCAGGGGAGGCCCCACCAGGCCTGGTGCGCCGCGTCGATCCAGACCACGTCCTCGGCCAGCACCTGCAGCCGGCCGCGGGCGGCCGCGGCGTAGGCGAGGGTGGTCTTGCCGGCGCCGCCGGCGGCGCGCAGCAGGGCGGCGCGGCCGCCGCGGACGAGCGCCGCGCCGTGGACCCCCAGGAAGCCGCGGGCCGGCAGCATGAGCTGCAGGGCAAGCTCGAGGAAATCCAGGCGCAGCCGCACCGGATCGGCCAGCAGGCCCGCGGTGAAACGCCCCCAGGCCCTGCCCCGGGCACGGTCGGCGATCAGGGCCGAGCCCTGCCAGCGCCACAGCATGCGGCCGCCGCGGACGGCGAGAGCGGGCGGCCCGCCTTCGCCGTCCGCGCCTCCGTGGCCGCGACCGCGGCCGCGATCACCGCCGAGAACCAGGAAGAGGAAGTCCAGGTCTGGCGCGGCAAGGGGCCCGGGGGGCGCCGGACCGAAGCCGCCAAACGCCGCTTCCGCCGCGGCCAGGACCGCCCGGCGATCGCCGCGCACGCGCAGCGACAACCCCATGGGACGGAACCAGGACTCCTCCACGGCGCAAGTATATGGACCGGTTCGGGCCGAGCGGGCGGCGCCGGCACCGCCGGCAGGTTCCAGCAGGTTCCAGCGGGTGACCACGAGCGCACGCGCTCGGAGCCGCCCGCCGTGGGGCGTCCCGCACTACGCGGCAGAGAGGAGGCGGCGCAGGACGCCGGGGTCCACCGGCTTGGTCAGATGGATGTCGAAACCCGCTTCGCGCGAGCGGCGGCGGTCCTCGTCGCCGCCGTAGCCGGTGAGCGCGATCAGGCGCGCCGGGGCGGTCGCCGGGTCGCGGCGCAGGGCGTTCGCCACCTCGTAGCCGTTCATGCCGGGCAATCCCAGGTCGCAAAGCACGACGTCGGGATGGAACCGGCGCGCCGCCGCGACGCCGTCGCCGCCCGAGCCGGCGAGCTCGACCTCGAAGCCCGACAGCTCGAGCAGGTCGCGCAGGGTCTCGGCGGTGTCGATGTTGTCTTCGACGACCAGCACCCGCCGCGCCGCCACCGCCTCTCCCGCGGCGTGACCCGCCCCCGGCGCCGGTTCGTCCAGCTCGGCCGTGACGTCCAGCGGCAGCAGCAGCTTGAGCTCCGCTCCCTTGCCGGTCTCGCCTTCGCTGCGGGCCTGCACCTCGCCGCCGTGACGCTCGATCACACCCTTGACCACGGCCAGACCCAGGCCGAGACCGCCCTTGGCGCGGTCGAGGGTGTGGTCGGCCTGGGTGAAGACCTCGAAAACGTGCGGCAGCAGCTCGGGGCTGATGCCGACGCCGCTGTCGCGCACGCTGATCTCGGCCCGGTCGCCGGAGGTGCGGCGCAACCGCACCCTGACCCGCCCACCCGGCAGGCTGAACTTCAGGGCGTTCTGCAGCAGGTGCGCCAACGACTGCCGGAGCCGCAGCCGGTCGCCCAGGACCGGCAGCGGGTCGGCCGCCAGCTGGACGTCCAGCACCAGCCCGGCGTCGTGCATCTCGTCGCGATAGGCGTCGACCACCTCCCGCACCAGGCGAGCGAGGTCCAGCGGCTCGCGGTACAGGGCGATCTCGCCGCGCGTGGCGCGGGACGCCTCGAGCAGGTCGTCAACCAGCGCCGCCTGGTGGAACACCTCGCGCTCGGCCGCGTCGAGCGCCCGACGCCAGCTGGCGTCGGTTTCGCGCTCGCCGCCGCGCAGGCGCAGCACCGACAGGGCGATGCTCACCGTGCTCAGCGGGTTGCGCAGCTCGTGCGCGAGCATCGCCAGCAGCTGCTCCCGCTCATGGTCGGCGCGGTCGAGGTCGAGCGTCCGCTCGGCCACCTGGCGCTCGAGCCGGCGCAGCTTGCGGTCGCGCCGCAGCTCGCGGCGCAGGAGGGCGACCATGCGTTGTGCTCGTTGCTCGGCCCCCGCATCGCCGCCGGCGGCGCGCTCCGGCTCGTAGAAGACGTTGGCGCCGATCTCGGCGCCGAGCATGGCCGCGGGATGCCTGGGCATCACCCGCTCCAGCAACACCGAGGAAGAGCGCTGGCGGGAGTAACGGCACAGCAACGTGACGCGGGCGACGGCCAGGGCGCCATCCAGCATCTCCTCGAGCTCGACGAGATCCGCCAGCTGCCCGGGCTCGGGCGCCGGCGGCATCTCCCAGCTGATGCGCACGCCGAGGAACCCGCCGGCGAGCGCCTGCCGCTCGGCATCACAGATCAGGTCGAGCCATGCGCGTGGGCCGCCG
>DATKFK010001229.1:0-9374 GCA_035544375.1 Thermoanaerobaculia bacterium | reverse complement strand
CGGACCCGCGAGCCGCAGGCGAACGTGCCGATCCTCTATCTTGGCGTCGAGCGCGGGGCAGGCCCGGGAGGCCAGTCCACCTACCGGCTGCGCCTGCCGGCCAGGCCGGGGTGGGTCGTGTTCTCCCTGCCGATCGAGCCGCCCCACCGCTCCGCCTACCGCGTCGTCCTCTCCCGCGCGGACGGCCGGGAGATCTGGCGCGGGGAGGCGCCCGCGGCAGACCAGGACACGCTGACCCTCGGCGTCCCGTCCAGCCTGTTCGCGCCCGGCGACCACGTCCTCGCCGTGTCGGGCGCCGCGCCGGGCCGCGGCGTCCCGGTCGCCCGCTACGCGTTCCGCGTCCTTCCCCCCGCCTGAACGCGACACCAGTGCATCGGGCGTTGCGAGGCAGGTGAGATCGCGGCGGTCGCTCTCGAGATTTGCGTCGCGGTCTTGAACCAGTGCCCTAGCGGTCGTGGATCAGCGGCTCGGTCTGGGAGAACCAGAAGCCCTGGGCGTAGTCCACGCCGACCTCGCGGAGGAGATCCAGGACCCGCTTCGTCTCGACCCACTCGGCGATGGTGCGCAGGCCCATCACGTGGCCGATGCGGTTGATCGATTCGACCATGGCGCGCTTGACCGGGTCGCCGGTGACGTCCTGGACCAGGGCGCCGTCGATCTTCAGGAAATCGACCGGCAGGTTGCGCAGCCAGGCGAACGAGGAGAGGCCGCCGCCGAAGTCGTCGAGCGCGAAGCGGCAGCCCTGCTCCCGCAGCGTCGAGAGGAAACGCAAGGCGCTGCCGAGCCGGCTCATCGCCGCGGTCTCGGTGATCTCGAAGCAGATCCGCCGGCCGTCGAGCGCTCGCGAGCGGAGCTGTTCGAGGACGAAGGGGAGGAAGGCTTCGTCGGACAGGGACTGGCCCGACACGTTGATGGCGAACAGCGTCTGGCTGCCCGTCCGCTGCGCCTCCGCGATCGCGCCGAAGGCGGTCTGCACCACCCAGCGGTCGAGCGTGCCGATGAGGTGATAACGCTCGGCGGCGGCGACGAAGGCGGCGGGCTCGATCACCTGGCCGTCGCGGTCGAGCATGCGCACCAGGATCTCGCAGAGACCTGCCGGCTCGGCGGCGGCGGCGCCGCCGGCCACCGGCTCGATCGTCTGGTAGTAGAGCCGGAAGCGGCGCTCCTCGAGAGCGCTGTTGATGCGCTGGATCCACCGCATCTCGCCATAGTGCTGCGCCACCCCGGTGTCGTCGGGCTCGTACTCGTGGACCCGGTTGCGGCCGCGGTCCTTGGCGACGTAGCAGGCGGCATCGGCGGCGCTCAGCAGCTGCGCCAGGTCGCCGCCGGCGGGGCCGATCGGCACCAGGCCGATGCTGGCGCCGACCTCGAAGACCTGCTCGCGAAACGAGAAGCGGAACCCGCGCACGATGCGCCGCAGCTCCTCGGCGGTCTGCCGGGCCTTGGGCACCGGGCAGTCCTCTAGCAGCACGCCGAACTCGTCGCCGCCGAGCCGCGCCAGGGCGTCGCTGCGGCGCACGCCGGTGCGCAGCAGCGAGGTCACCTGCTTGAGCATCTCGTCGCCCACCAGGTGCCCGCAGGTGTCGTTGATCACCTTGAACTCGTCGAGGTCGAGGTAAAGCAGGGCGTGCTCGCGCTCCTCGTGACGGGCGCTGCGCACGGCGCGTTCGAGGCGCCGCTCGAACTCGCGGCGGTTGAGCAGCCCGGTCAGGGGGTCGTGGCTCGCGAGGTAGATCATCTCGCGCTCCAGGTCGCGCAGCTCGGTGACGTCCTTGAAGACCAACACGACTCCCTGGGCCCTGCCGGCGGCGTCGCGGATCGGCGCCGCCGAGTGGTGCACCGAATACTCCTGGCCGCTGGCGCTGAGCAGCAGGGCATGGCCGGTGGAACGCACGATGGCGCCGGCTTCGAGGCAAGCGGTCACCGGGTCCGCGAGCGGCTGATGCGTCGCCTCGTCCACCAGCCGGAAGATCTCGGCCGTGCGGCGGCCGCGGACCTGGGCGCCGCTCCAGCCGGTCAGCTTCTCGGCAGCCGGGTTCAGCAGGTCGATCCTCCCCGACGCATCGGTGCGGATGACGCCGTCGCCGATCGCCGCCAGGGTGGCGTCGGCCCGCTCCTGGCCGCGCCGCAGCCTGGTGAGCTCGGGGCCCCGGGAGCCCGCCTCGGAGTCGTCGTCCGCTACTTCAGGTGGAAGCATCTCGGCTACATGCAGCGAAAGATCCATGGTACCCACTCCATCTCCCCGCGGAGGCCCTGCGTTGGGTCGGAAAGTAAAGCAAGAATCGCGCCGCGCTGGCACCCCGCCACCTGCCGAGGGGGTGCGGCCGGGACATCCTTCGGCGCATCGCCGGCGGGCCGGCGGTATAGAGTGCAACCACGATGAGCGGCGAGCAGGCGGGTCCTCCGGCGGTGGTTCCCGAGGCGGGGTGGACGCCGATCGAGCCCTTCCGGCTCGAGGGCGGTGCCGGCTCCTTCGTGACCGGCCGCGGGCGGGACGGGGAGCAGCCGGAGGATGGCCGCCTGCGGGTGCGCTACTTCCTGCGGGCGGACGACAGCCGGCTGGTGGGCAGGGCGTGGTTCGGGCCGGGAGCGCAGGGGCCGCCCGGCCATGCCCACGGCGGCGCCATCGCCGCGGTGCTCGACGAGGCGATGGGCGCCGCGGCCTGGGTCGCCGGCCACATCGCGGTCGCGGCGCGCCTCGACACCAGTTTCCTGCGCATGCTGCCGCTCGGCACCGACGCCACGCTCGAGGCCTGGGTGGAGCGCGAGGAAGGGCGCAAGGTCTGGACGTCCGGAAGGCTGCTGGATGGCGCCGGCGAGCCCTTCGCCGCCGCCTCGGGACTGTTCATAGAGCTGCCACCGGAACGCTTCCGGCCCTTGCTCGAGCAGTGGGCCAACGCTTCGGGCGCCGACCTCGAACAGCTGCTCAGTACTGCCTTCCGGAAATATGGTGTCACAGCGAGGCCGTCGAGCCGCCGCCCCAGCAAGGCGCGCGACTGAGGCATAGCCAATGCCTATGCCGCAGGGAGCGCAACGCAGCTGGGGCGGATGGATCGGCGGCCGAATGTCACCGTATTTCCGGAAGTCAGTACCTAGGGCCGCCAGACGGTAGTCAGCCACCAGCGGTTGCGCTCGGGGATCGGGTCGGCGAACACGCGCGCCACGCCCGTCCGCAGCTCGACGGCCGGCAGGCGCACCAGCGGCACCGGCCGGGTCGACACCCGGTATTCCAGGCCGGCCAGGGTGACCTCCGCCGGACGGAGCAGCAGGCCGCCCCATAGACGGTGGCGTTCGTAGAAGAGCGGCAATGGCAGCGGGCCGAGATCGAGCTCCGCCCGCTCCTCCTCGTGCTCGGCGCCCAGCAGGGCCGCGGCCGGCAACGCCGGAGAGACGATGCGGGCGGCCAGCGCCGCCGGCGGCAGCAGGCTGCTGGCGGCGCCGCCCAACTGGTACAGGTCGAAGGCCTGGACGACCCGCCGCGAGCCGTCGCGGCGCCAGTCGAGCGCCAGCCGCAGGTCCCGGCGATGGACCGCCAGTCCCGCCTCGCCGCCATACCGGCCCCAGGTGCCGCCGCCGGTGCGGCCCGCCGCCAGGCGCGCGTCGAGGCCCGAGTCCACGCGCCAGAGCCCGTGGCGGCGAGCCAGCCGGAAGGTGCCGTCGGCCGTGGCCAGCCCTTCCCGCGCCGCGCCGCGAGGTGGTCCGGGAGCTGCTCCGGCAGTGCGGGACGGTTCGGGAGGCGCCTTGCCGCCTCGGCCAGCCGTGTCCGGCGCCACCGGTGCGTCCAACGCGTCGAG
The DNA here is from genome assembly GCA_035544375.1 of Thermoanaerobaculia bacterium. GTDB lineage: Bacteria > Acidobacteriota > Thermoanaerobaculia > Multivoradales > UBA5704 > JASLEW01. The sequence goes on along the minus strand of DATKFK010001229.1, from coordinate 5,580 downwards.
GCGCTGCCAGAGCAGGCTGGCGCGCAGCCGCAGGCGCTCGCCGGCGGCCAGCCGCTGCCACTCGGCCGCGGTCTCGACGCCGCGCCGCTCGAGGTCCAGCGCGCCCGCCGCGGCCGGCGGCGCCAGCGCCGGCGGTGGCGCTCCGGCCTGTCGGGACGGCAGCTCGCGCACGTCGAAGGCGTGCATTCCGAGGTCCACCGGCAGGCCTCGGAAGGCGGCGGCCAGCGCCCCGCCGCGCGGCGTCCCGGCGCTGCCGATCCCGGCGAGCGCCAGCAGATCGACGCGGCCGATCAGGTCGCCGCTGCGCACGCCGATCTCGAGCGTGCCGCCGGCATTGCCTACGCCGCCGCCGGCGAGCGGCAGCAGCTCCTGGCGCCCGGCACCATAAGGGCGGCTGGCCGGTGGCGATGGCGAGCCTGCCGCGGGCGCCGGCGGGGGCGAGCCCGGCGGCAGCGGCCGCACCGCCGGCGCAAGCTCGCTCGGCATCGCGGCGTCGGGCAGCGGCCCGTGGTGCGCCGCCAGGTCCAGCCGGCGCAGGTCCAGGCCGTCGGGCTCGAGGCTGAGGTAGAAGATCGCCTTGCCGTCGGGAGTCGGCGCCGGCGCGAAGGCGCCTCCCTGGGTGCGGGTGAGGGCGGCCGGCAGGGCGAAAGCGGTCGCCGATGTGAGCGCGGCCGGCGGGGCGAGCGCGGCCGGCGCCTCTCCGGCCTGCCGGGGGGCGGCGAAGGCATAGACGTCGATGAAGCCGCCGCGGCCGACCACGGCATAGAGCGTGCGGCCGTCCGGGCTCCAGGCGGGCGAGCTGGCGGCGCCGCCCGGAGGCGGCGCCAGCTCGCTCTCCGCACCGGCGGCGCGGCCGGGCCCGAGCCCGAGCACCGCCAGCTTCCAGGCGCCGCCGGCGTGGAGGCCATACGCCACCCGGCTGCCGTCCGGCGACAGGCGCGGGCGGTCGTAGATCCGGTCGAGGGATGGCGCGGTGAGCTCCCGCGTCTCGCCGCTCGCCAGGTCCACGGTCACCAGCTGCGACAGGCCGAAGCGGTCGCGCACCGCCACCGCCCAGGTGCCGTCCGGCGAGGGATCGGGGTCGCGCAGGTCGGCCTGCCGGGTGATCCGGCGCATCTCGCCGGTCTCCGGACGCCACTCGAAGAGATCGGGATGGAGGAAGCCCCCGCCGTCCGGCAAGGTGCGCACGAGGAGCAGCGACCTGCCGCCGGGCAGGAACCGCGGCATCGCCGGATCGCCGCCGCCCGCCGCCGTCCAGGTGTAGAGCGGCTTCCTGGGCAGCGGCCGGGAGCGCACCGCCGGCACGTCCTGCGGGTCCCTGGCCTGCTGCCGGGCCTGGGCCTCCTGCCACCGTCGCTCCGCATCCAGGTCGGGCGCCGTCGCCCAGATCACCAGCTCCGCCGGCCGGTCACGGGAACGGCGGACCAGGGCGAGCCGGGTGCCGTCCGGCGAGACCGCCGGCGCTCCGGTCGTCCACGTCAGGCTCTGCCACAAGGCGCCTTCCCGCACCGCCAGCGGCCCCACCGCCTGCACCCGCCTCTCCGCCTCCATGGCGCGCCAGGTGAGCTCCGCCCGGAAGCGGTCATAGAGGCTCTCCGGCGAATTCTCCCAGATGCCGGCGAAGGCCTCGTCGAAGCCGCGGCCGGAGCGCGCGGTCATCCGCGCCCAGAGCTTGCGCAGGCTCCCCGGGCCGGCCCGCTGCTCGAGCCATTCGAGGAACGCCGAGCCCACGAAGTACGCCATCGACGAGCCGCGCCAGCTGTGCGCGTCGGACGCCAGCCGCCCGTAGGTGGGCAGATGGCCGCCCTGCGCCCAGCGCCTGAGGATCGCCGCACGCAGGTCGCCGTTGGGCCGGCCGGCGCCGGTGAGCCGCCCCTCGATGACCGTGGCGTAGCCTTCCACCACCCAGCGCGGCGCCAGCGCGATCGGACCGACCGGCAACAGGTGCGCCAGCAGGGGGTTGCGGGACGGCCGCAGCAGGTGCACGAGATGGGCCTCCTCGTGCGCCAGCAAATCCTCGATCCAGTCGCGGTAGTAGCCGATCTCCGAGTCGGGCGGCGGCGGCGACGTCCACAGCACCAGGCGCGGCCAGCCGCGCAGCGGCAGCGCCTCGCCGTTGGCGTCGGCCTCCGGATCGGAGACCACGACGTCGACGACGTCGGCGGGCGCGAAACCGATCTCGGCGATGGCGCGCTCGCGCACCGCCTCGAGCTCGCCGGCAGCCCTCTCCGCCCAGGCCGCGAACGGCTCCGGGAAGTGGACGCGGTAGTGCGGCGTGACCAGCGTACGCCAAGGCGCCGCCGGCCCTTGATCCTGGCTCTGGGACGACGCCGCCCCGGGCAGGGCGGCGGCGAGCATCAGCGGGACGGCCCCGGCGAGGATGGCGACGATGCGCCGGGAGGGCCGGGGCGTCTCAGGCGGACGCTTTGCGGGGAGGCAGATCGCGCGCGTGCGGATCGTCCTGGAAGTCGTGATGGTTGTGGCTGCCGTCGCAGAAGGGCTTGTTGCTCGAAGCGCCGCAGCGGCAAAGCGAGACGACGGTGCGGCCGCCGAGCCCATAAGCCTGGCCTTCCGGATCGAGGAGCTGAAGGTTCTCGCCTTCGAGGCGAAGGGGGCCGTTTTTCTGGACCGTTATCTTGGGCTCGGGCATGGGCGAGATCGGCTCCTTTTGGGGGTTTGGACGCGCCAAGAGTCGCGCAACCGGCGGCCGGCGTCAACCCCCTGCGCCGTGTGGCAGAATGAGGGCCAGGGAGGCAAACCGTCCATGATCCCAGTCAAACCGGATATCGCCGCCACGGCGCACGTCAAGAGCATGGAGCAGTACAGGGAGATGTACCGCCGCTCGATCGAGCGTCCGGACGAGTTCTGGCGCGAGCAGGCGGCGATCCTCGACTGGTTTCATCCGCCGGCATCGATCGTGGACGTCGACATGGAGGAGGTCGATTTCTCCTGGTACTCCGGCGGCCGCCTCAACGCCTGCTACAACTGCGTCGACCGCCACCTGTCGACCCACGGCGACAAGGCGGCGATCCTGTGGGCGGGGGACGAGCCGGGCGAGTACCGCAGCGTCAGCTACCGCGAGCTCAAGCACCACGTGGCGCGCGTCGCCAACGTGCTGCTCGCCCACGGCGTGCGCAAGGGAGACCGGGTGTGCATCTACCTGCCGATGATTCCCGATCTCGCTTACACCATGCTCGCCTGCGCCCGCATCGGCGCCGTGCATTCGGTGGTCTTCGCCGGTTTCTCCGCCGAGTCGCTGCGGGGCCGCATCCTCGATGCCGGCTGCAAGATGGTCGTCACCGCCAACGAAGGGCTGCGCGGCGGCAAGCGCATCGCGCTCAAGGCGACCGTCGACCAGGCGGTGGAGGGCCTCGACATCGTCGAGCGGGTCCTGGTCGTGCGGCGCACCGACCGCGAGGTGCCGATGCGGGAGGGCCGCGACCTGTGGCTGGCGGAAGAGACCGAGAAGCATCGCTCCACCTGCCCGGTGGAATGGATGGCCGCGGAGGACCCGCTCTACATCCTCTACACCTCGGGCTCGACCGGCCGTCCCAAGGGCGTGCTGCACACCACCGGCGGTTACATGGTCTATGCCGCCTACACCCACAAGCTGGTCTTCGACATTCAGCCCGACGACATCTACTTCTGCGCCGCCGACGTCGGCTGGGTGACCGGCCACAGCTACGTCATCTATGGGCCGCTGGCCAACTGCGCCACGACGGTGATGTTCGAATCGATCCCCGTCTACCCTGACGCCGGCCGCTACTGGCAGGTCGTCGACGATCTCAAGGTGACCAAGTTCTACACCGCGCCGACCGCGATCCGCGCCATCGCCCGCGCCGGCGACGAATTGGTGAAGCGCCATAGCCGCGAATCGCTGCGCATCCTCGGCTCCGTGGGCGAGCCGATCAACCCCGAGGTTTGGATGTGGTACCACGACGTGGTGGGCGATGGGCGCTGTCCGGTGGTCGATACCTGGTGGCAGACCGAATCCGGCGGCATCCTGATCACCCCGCTGCCCGGCGCCACGCCCGCCAAACCGGGGTCGGCGACCCTCCCCTTCTTCGGCGTGCAGCCGGTGATCGTCGACGAGGCGGGGAAGGTCCTGGAAGGCAACGGCGTCTCGGGCATGCTGTGCCTCAAGGGCACCTGGCCCGGGCAGGCGCGCACCATCTACGGCGATCACGCACGCTTCCGCGAGACCTACTTTTCGCGCTTCCCGGGGCTCTACTTCACCGGCGACGGCTGCCGCCGCGACGAGGACGGTTACTACTGGATCACCGGCCGCGTCGACGACGTGCTCAACGTCGCCGGTCATCGCCTCGGCACCGCAGAGATCGAAAGCGCGCTGGTGGCCCACGCGGCGGTGGCGGAGGCGGCGGTGGTGGGCTTCCCCCATGACATCAAGGGGACCGGCATCTTCGCCTACGTGCATACGACTCCGGCGTTCGAGGGCTGGGAGCCGCACGAGCTGGTGGGGGCGCTCAAGGAGCAGGTGCGCAACGCCATCGGTCCGATCGCGACGCCCGACCGCATCCAGATCGTGACCGGCCTGCCGAAGACACGCTCGGGCAAGATCATGCGCCGCATCCTGCGCAAGATCGCGTCAGGGGAGTACGAGGACCTGGGTGACATCACCACGCTCGCCGACCCCTCGGTCGTCGAGAAGCTGGTGGCCGACCACCGGCAGCACACGGCAGCGTGAGGCGGCCCCTCGAGGGCGGCCATGATGGGTGAGGGCTGCTCCGCCGCCGTCATCGGCCTGCTCCTCCTGGTGGTCGCCGCCCTGGCAGTCGCGGCCTTGCTGCGCTCGCGCGCCAACGCCGCGGCGGTGGCCAGGCTCGGCGCCGAGCTCGCCCGGCTGCGCGAGCAACTGGAGCGGACGGGGGCGGGGGTGCGCGAGCCGGGAGCGGGAGCGCGCGAGGCGACACCCCCCGCCGAAACGGCGCCTGAGGCCAGGCCGTACGTGGTCACCCCGGTTGCTGCGGCGGCAGCTCCCGCTTCCGGGATGGAGCCGTTGAGGCCGCCGCCTGCCACCGCGGCGGCACCGGCATCGCCGGTGGGTTTCCCGCCAATGAGCGCCGGCCCGCCGGCGGCGGCCGTGACCGCGGTTGCACCTGCCGCGGCGGCCACGTCCGCCCCGCGGCGCACCACCTTCGAGGAGCTGGTGGGGGCGCGGCTGCTGGTGTGGGTTGGCGCCATGGCGCTGGCGCTGGCCGGCGCCTTCCTGGTCAAGATCTCGTTCGAGCGCGGCTGGATCTCGCCGCCCATACGGGTGGCCCTGGGAGTGGCCTTCGGCGTCGGCCTGCTGGCTCTGGGCGAGAGCTTGCGGCGCTCGTCCAGCCGCATCTCGGAGGCGCTCTCCGCCGCCGGCATCGCCGATCTGTTCGCGTGCTTCCTGGCCGCGGTCCACCTGTATCGCCTGGTGCCGCCGGCCGCCGGCTTCCTGCTGATGGCCCTCACCACCGCCGTGGCGGTGGCCCTGGCGCTGCGGCAGGGAGTGATGGTGGCGCTGCTCGGCCTGACCGGCGGCTTTCTGACTCCGGCGCTGATCCAGACCAGCCAGCCCAGCGCGCGCAA
>DATKFK010001228.1:0-3161 GCA_035544375.1 Thermoanaerobaculia bacterium | reverse complement strand
CCGGGTAACGGAAGCGCAGCAGGCGCAGGCACGGGACCGGCGCGAGGCGGGCGGCGGCGAAACGGCCTCCGGCTTCGAGGGCGAGGAGGTCCGCGGGCGCCAGCAGCGGCTCTCCCTCCGCCCCCGGGCCGTCGAAGACCTCGGCGATCGCCAGCTCGAGCGTCGCCAGGTCGATCAGGAAGTCAGGCCAGGTAGGCGGCGGCACGGCAGTGGCCGCTCGGCCTGCGTGCGGCAGGTTGCCGGCCCGGGGTGGGTGGTGCGGTGCGGCAGCGGCGTCGGGACTCTCGCCTGCCGGCGGCCGGTCCGGTCGGGTCTCGTCGAGGAAGCGCGGGAAGCTCTCGGCCAGGCGATTGAGGGTGTAGCTGCGCGACGGGTAGCGCTGCAGGTAGTCGAAGGCGAAGCTGTCGAACGCCTCGGCGCCAAGCACCTGGGTGAGCACCGGGAAGCCGTCGCGCAGGCATTCGAGCAGGCGGGCGTAGTAGGCGTTGGCGTAGATCCCGAGGCGCTGCTCGGCGGTCAGGCGGCTGGAACGGCGCACCAGCCGCTCGAGCGCGCCGCGGTCCAGGCGCACCAGGCCCTGCGCCGCCTCCGAGGCGGCGCCGGCGGCGACCCCGGCGGGGTGGGTGACCACGGCCTGGAACCATTGCTGCACGACGTCGAGCGGCGGCCGCGCCGGCCCGTCGGGTTCGCTGCCCGCCGCGCCGGTCGCATCGCCCGCCGCGCTGCCGGCCGGCCTCCCGTTACCCGGTGCGCGGCTCACACCACCTCCGGCCGCAGGTGATGCAGCGGGTGCGGCACCTGGGCCGCGCCGGGCAAGCTGGCGGCCGCGGCAGCATGCGGCGCGGCAGCTTGCGGCGCGGCAGCTTGCGGCACGGCAGCCTGCGGTGCGCCCGCGCCGGCCGCCGCCGCCAGCGGCTCCGGGGCCGGCAGGCGCTCGCCCATGAAGCGCTTGGCCTTCAGCACCTCGGCGTGGACCACCGGGAAGGGCGGGATGCGGGCATCCCACTCGAGCAGCGTCGAGACGCCGCCGGTCAATTGATGCGCGGTGCGATACAGCTCCCACACCGGGTCGATGACGTGATGGTCATGCGTGTCGATGAGATGGGTGACGTAGTCGGCGTGGCCGGCGAGGTGGAACTGGACGATGCGCCGGTGCGGCAGCGAGCGGATGAACTCCTGCGGGTCGAGGTCGTGGTTGAAGCTCGAGACGTACACGTTGTTGACGTCGAGCAGCAGGCCGCAGTCCGCGGCCTCGGCCAGCCGTGACACGAACTCCCACTCGCTCATCGTGGAGTGAGCGAAGGTGACGTAGGAGCTGGGGTTCTCGAGCACCAGCGGGCGCTCGAGGAAGTCCTGCACCGTGCGCACGCGGGCGGCGACGTGGGCGAGCGTGGCCTCGGTGAAGGGCACCGGCAGCAGGTCGTGGGTGTTGCTGCCGAGCACGCCGGTCCAGCACAGGTGGTCCGAGATCCAGCGCGCGCCAACCTCGCGCGCCAGCGTCTTGAGCTTGGCGAGGTAGGCGAAGTCGAGCGGGTCGGTCGAGCCGATCGACAGCGAGACGCCGTGCATGACGACCGGGTAGCGCTCGGCGATCTGGCGCAGCACGTGGCGCGGCCGGCCCGCGGAATCGATGAAGTTCTCGCTGATCACCTCGAACCAGTCGACGGCCGGCTGGTGGCGCAGGATGTGATCGAAGTGCGCGGCGCGCAGCCCGACCCCGAGGCCGAGGTTGGCGTGTCCGAGCCGTGATGGAATCGTCATCAGGCGGCGCCGCACTCCTTGGGCGCCGCCCCGAACTTCTTGCCGGCCTTGGTCATCGCCGCCTCCCAGCCGGCGCGGGCCTTCTTCCAGCCCTCGCCCCTGACCGGCACGGCGCAGCTGCCCTTGCCCTTGCAGCCGTTGTCGCCGGAGGCTCCCAGGCCGGCGCAGGCGTTCTCGCCGGCGCAGCCATGGGCCGCGACGGTGGCGCAGGTGCCCATGCCGGCGCACTCGTTGCTCGCCCCCTTGCCGTGGCCCTTGCAGGTGTTGAGGCCGCAGCAGATGTGCGGGTCCCTGAGCCAGGGACTGTTTTCGGGCTTGGCCGGCTCCGCCGCGTACAGCGGGCGCTGCCCGCCGGGCACGAGCAGCGAGCCGGTGATGGCGCCGGCCAGGGCGGCGGCCGTCAGCTTGCCGAGATCGCGGCGGTTCAAGTCGAGGTTCTTCATGGTCTCGTTGCCTCCTGTGAGTCGATCGAGCGTTGGTACCGTGCCGCCGGCGAGGCACCCGGGCGCCGGCTGGGCGCGGCGGTGGACGCGATCGGCTGGCGCGAGACGCCTTGCACTCATTCTACGCCGGCGCCGGCAGGCCGGACGTATCCAGTCCAGCGCTCCCCCTCACAGGCGGGCGCGGCGGAGGCGGAGCGCGTTGGCGATCACCGAGACGGAGCTGAAGCTCATGGCGGCGCTGGCGATCATCGGCGACAGCAGGAGGCCGAACAAGGGGTACAGGGCGCCGGCGGCGATCGGGACGCCGAGGGCGTTGTAGGCGAAGGCGAAGACCAGGTTCTGGCGGATGTTGCGCATGGTGGCCTGCGACAGCCGGCGGGCGCGCAGCAACGCGCGGAGGTCGCCGTGCAGGAGGGTCATGGCGGCGGCGGCGATGGCGACGTCGGTGCCGGTGCCCATGGCGATGCCGAGATCGGCCTGGGCCAAGGCAGGGGCGTCGTTGATGCCGTCGCCGGCCATGGCGACGACGTGGCCATCGTTCTCGAGGCGCTTGACGAGGTCGCGCTTGGCCTGGGGCAGCGCCTCGGCCACGACGTCGGCGGCGTCGATGCCGAGGCGAGCGGCGACGGCGGCCGCGGTCACGCGGTGGTCGCCGGTCGCGAGCACGACGCGCAGGCCGTCGCGCCGCAGCTCGTGCAGCGCCTCCTCGGTCGAGGGCCTGATCGGATCGGCCATCGCCAGCAGACCGGCGAGCCTGCCGTCGACCGCGGCCAGCAGCACGGTCTGGCCGTCGCGGCGCAGCGATTCGGCGCGCGCGCGCCAATCCCAGCGCTCGCCGCCGTCCGCCTGGCCCTGGGCGGCGCGGGCGGCGCCGGCGGCGGCAGGCTTGCGGGCGCCCGCAGCAACGGCCTCGGCGTTGCCGGGCACCGGCTCCTGCCCGCCGAGGTGGGCGGCCAG
>DATKFK010001227.1:0-7450 GCA_035544375.1 Thermoanaerobaculia bacterium | reverse complement strand
GGCCCGCTTCGAGATCAGCTACAAGAAACCCTTCCCCGCGCCTTCCGAGGAGAGCCTGGCCGGCGGGCTCTCGAACACCATCGCGGGCCGGATCTGCAATCACTTCGACCTGCGCGGCGGCGGCTACACCGTCGACGGCGCCTGCGCCTCTTCGCTGCTGGCCGTGGCGCAAGCCTCGGCGGCGCTCGCCGCAGGCGACCTCGACCTGGCGCTGGCCGGCGGCGTCGACCTCAGCCTGGATCCGTTCGAGCTCGTGGGCTTTGCCCGCACCGGCGCCCTGGCGACCGGCGAGATGCGGGTCTATGACGTGCGCTCGGCCGGCTTCATCCCTGGCGAAGGCTGCGGCTTCGTGGTGCTGATGCGGGAGGACGACGCGCTCGCCGCGGGCCGCCGCATCCACGCCGTGATCCGCGGCTGGGGGATCTCCTCTGACGGCCACGGCGGCATCAGCCGCCCCGAAGCGGCCGGCCAGCGCCTGGCGCTCGCCCGCGCCTACCGCCGGGCGGGATTCGGGATCGAGACGGTCGGCTACTTCGAAGGGCATGGCACGGGCACGGCGGTGGGTGACGCCACCGAGCTCGCCGCCCTGGTGCAGTCGCTGCGCGAGGCGCCGGGCGCGGCGAACCCGCCGTACCCGGCGCCGTTTACCGCGGCGGCGATCGGCTCCATCAAGGCCAATATCGGCCACACCAAGGCCGCCGCGGGAGTCGCCGGCCTGCTCAAGGCAGTGGCGGCAATCGAGAGCCAAGTGCTGCCGCCCACCACCGGCTGCGACGAGCCTCATCCGGAGCTTGCCGCCGCCGGCTCGCTGCTGCGGGCGTTGCCGTCGGGCGAGCCGTGGCCGGCAGGCCGGCCGCTGCGCGCCGGAGTCAGCGCCATGGGTTTCGGCGGCATCAACGCCCACCTGGCCCTGGAGGGGACGGCCGCGGTGCGGCGCAATGCCCTGTCGATGCGGGAGCGCGTCTTGCTGGCGCCGCCCCAGGGCCTCGAGGTGCTGGCGCTCGCCGCCGCCGATCCGCAAGCGCTCGCCGCCAGGGCGCGCCAGCTGGCAGCGATCGCGCCGCGCCTCTCGCGAGCCGAGCTCGGCGACCTCGCGGCGGAGCTTCACCGCCGCGCCACCCGCGGGCCCGCCCGCGCGGCGGTCGTGGCGGGGACGCCCGCCGAGCTCGCCGAACGGGCCGCCAAGCTGGTCGCCTGGCTGGAGCAGGGCACGACGCGGCGCCTCGAGGCGCGCCACGGGGTCTTCGTCGGGCTCGGCCAGGCCGGCACGCCGCCGCCGCGAGTCGGGCTGCTGTTCACCGGTCAGGGATCGGCACCCTACTGCGAGGGGTGCGCGCCCTCCGGCGATGCGGGCGCCGGCTTCGGCGGTGCGCTGCGCCGGCGTTTCGAGGAGCTGGCCGGCATCTACGACCTGGCAGCGCGGTGTATCGCCGAGGGCTCGACCGCCGCGCGCGGCGCCGGCAGCGAGACCGCGGTGGCGCAACCGGCCATCCTCGCACACAGCCTCGCCGGGCTCTGGCTGCTCGAGCGCCTGGGGGTGCGTGGCAGCGTGGGCGTGGGGCACAGCCTGGGCGAGATCACCGCCCTCTGCTGGGCCGGCGCCTGCGACGCCGAAGCCGCCCTGCGGCTCGCGGCAGCGCGCGGCCGCGCGATGGCGGAGCGGGGGGAGCCGGGAGCGATGGCGACCCTCGCCGCATCCCCCGCCGAGGTGGCGGAGCTGCTGGACGGCACCGGGGTCGCCATCGCGGCCTACAACGGCCCCTCACGCACGGTGGTCTCCGGCGCGCCCGAGGCGGTGGCGGCGATCGTCGAGCGCGCCGCGGCGCGCGGCTGCAAGGCGACCCGCCTGCGCGTCGCGCGGGCCTTCCATTCGCCGCGGGTGGCAGCGGCTGCCGCCGATCTCGGCCGGGCGCTGGCGCCGATCGCCTGGGCCCCGCTGCGGCATCCTGTCGCCTCGACCGTCACCGGAGCGCTGCTGGCTCCCGGCATGGAGCTGGGACGCCTGCTGCTCGACCAGGTCACCGGGCCGGTGCGCTTCACCGACGCGCTGGCCGCGGCGCGGCCCAAGGCCGAGCTGTGGATCGAGGTCGGACCGGGCGCGGCGCTCGCCGACCTGGCGGGTGAGGCACTCGGCCAGCCGGCCCTGGCGCTCGACGCCGGCGGCCCTGCGCTCGGCACCGCCTGGAGCGCCGTTGCGGCGCTCTTCGCGGCCGGCGTGCCGATCGACCTGGGAGCCCTGTTCGAAGGCCGCTTCACCCGTCCCTACGATCTCGAGCGGCCGCCGCGCTTCCTCGCCAACCCGTGCGAGAGCGCGCCACGGATCGCGGTGGGCACAGCACCCGCGGCGGCGGGCGCTCGGTCCGGGAGGCCGGCGGAGGGGTCGCCGGCGGCGGCAGGGGGGTCCGCGGCGGCAGCGCAGCCCGCGGCCGCTGCACCGCCGGCGCCGCCCGAGGCAGCGACCGGACCGTCGCCGCTCGAAGTGGTGCGCAGCCTGGTGGCGGAGCGCGCCGAGCTGCCTGCCTCGGCGGTCGGCGACGAGAGCCGTCTGCTCTCCGATCTGCATCTCAACTCGATCACCGTCGGCCAGCTGGTTGTCGAGGCCAGCCGCCGCTTGGGACTGGGCCCCCCGGCCTCCGTGACCGACTATGCCCAGGCGACCGTCGCCGAGGTGGCGCTGGCCCTGGCCGAGCGCGCCGCTCGCGGGCCGGCGGGCACCGAGGGCGCTGCCGAGGACGGCCAGGCACCGCCCGGCGTGGCCGCATGGGTGCGCCCCTTCCTCGTCGAGCTGGTGGAGCGCCCCTTGAGCTCCGCCGCCGCGGCCGGCGAGCTCCCCGCGCCGGCCGGCGGGGTGCCCGGCGCACGGCGCGGCGGCGCGCCGGGTGCCGCCGGACAGGCTGGCTCGTGGCAGGTGATCGCACCACCCGGGCACGCCCTCGCATCGCGGATCGCGGCGGCCCTGGCGGCAGCGGCCCCCGTCTGCGGGAGCCCGGCGGTCTTGCTCTGCCTGCCGGCGGAGCTCGACGAAGCCGCCGCGAGCGCACCAGATCTCCTCGCGATGTTCGTGGATGCCGCGCGCGCCGCGACCGCGGCACCGGCCCCCGGCCGCTGCGTGGTGGTGCAGCACGGCGGCGGGGGCGGCGGGTTCGCCCGCACCCTCCATCTCGAGCTGCCGGCGGTCGCCACCTGGGTGATCGATCTGCCGGCAGACGCCGATCCGGAGACCGCTGCCTCGTGCGTGGTCCGGGAGGTGACCGCGGCGGTGACCGCGGGCGGCGCCGGCTCCTATGTCGAGGCCCACTACGACCGCCGGTCGATTCGCCGCGTGCCGCTGCTGCGGCCGCGCCTCGCCACGCCTGGCGCAGGTGCCGATCGCCCCGGTCTCGGGCCGGACGACGTCCTGCTGGCGACCGGCGGCGGCAAGGGGATCGGCGCCGAATGCGCGCTGGCCCTGGCGCGGGCGAGCGGCTCTCGCCTGGCGATCCTCGGCCGGTCCGATCCGGGGCAGGACCCCCAGCTGGCCGCGAACCTGGCGCGCATGGCCGCCGCCGGCATCCACCTTCTCTACCAGCGCGCCGACGTCGCCGACGCGGCGAGCGTCCGCGCGGCTTTGGCCCGCACCGTTTCCGCGCTGGGGCCGGTCACCGCCCTGCTGCACGCCGCCGGCGCCAACGCGCCGCGGCGGCTCGCCGATCTCGACCTGGACGGCCTGCGGCGGGCGCTCGCCCCCAAGGTGGCCGGCGCCGGTCACCTGCTGGCCGCCCTCGATCCGGCTCGCCTGCGCCTGGTCGTCGCCTTCGGCTCGATCATCGCCCGCACCGGGCTGCACGGCGAGGCCGAGTACGCGCTCGCCAACGAGTGGCTGGCGCTGCGGCTGGCGCGCTACGCCGCGCGCCACCCGGCCTGCCGCTGTCTGACCCTCGACTGGTCGGTGTGGTCCGGGACCGGCATGGGCGAGCGCCTCGGCACCCTGGACGCGCTGGTGCGCCAGGGAATCGCGCCGATTTCACTCGACATGGGCGTCGCCGAGCTGCAGCGCCTGCTCGCCGATCCGACCGCCTCGGGCAGCGTGGTGGTGACCGGCCGCTTCGGCAACCCGCCGACCCTGAAGCTCGAGCGGCCCGAGCTGCCGCTGCTGCGTTTCCTAGAGACGCCGCGTGTCCACTACCCCGGCATCGAGCTGGTGGCCGACGCCGAGCTCTCCGCCGATACCGACCCCTACCTGCTGGACCACGTCTTCCAGGGCGAGCCGCTGTTTGCCGCCGTGCTCGGCCTCGAGGCGATGGCGCAGGCGGCCGCGGCGGTGACCGGGTGCGACGGCCCGCCGGTCTTCGACCATGTCGAGCTCCAGCGGCCGGTCGCGGTGTCCGCCGGACGCTCGACCCGCATCCGCCTGGCGGCGCTGGTGCGCGCCCCCGGCGTCGTCGAGGTGGCGCTGCGCGACAGCTCGAGCGGCTTCGCCGCCGACCACTTCCGCGCGGTCTGCCGCTTCCGGACCGCTGCCGGACAGGCCGACCCGGGGCCCGCTGCCGGCGCCGCCCCGCCGCCGGCGGCGGCGACAGCCGGGCCGGCCGGGCACTCCCGCCTGGAGATCGATCCGCACCACGACCTCTACGGCGGCATCCTGTTTCACCAGGGCCGGTTCCAGCGCCTTGCCGGCTACCGCCAGCTGGGCGCCACCGAGTGTCTCGCCGAGATCGTCCCCGACGGCTCGGCCCGCTGGTTCTCGCGCTTTCTGCCGCCGGCGCTGCTGCTCGGCGATCCGGGCGCGCGCGACGCCGCCATTCACGGCATCCAGGCCTGTATCCCCCACGCCCGGCTGCTGCCAGCCGCCGTCGAGCACATCGCGATCCACCGGCTCGCCATGGACGAGCCGCTGCTGCTCGCCGCCCGCGAGCGCCACCGCCGCGGTGACAGCTTCGTCTACGACCTCGACATCCTGGGCGCCGACGGCACGCTGCGCGAGCGCTGGCGCGGTCTCGAGCTGCGCGCCGTCGCCGGCATCGAGCCGCCCGCCGCCTGGTCGGCCCCGCTGCTCGCCCCGTACCTCGAGCGGCGCCTGCAGGAGCTGCTCCCCGAGCTCCGCCTGCGAGTCGCCCTGGAGCCGGCGGGCCGCCGTCCTCCTGCCGCTGGCCGTGCGGTGGCCGCCGGCAGGCCGCCGGCCGCCACCTCCCGGGCGGCGGGCCTGGTGCTCACGGTCCGCGGCGAGGGGCCGGGCGGTCTGCTCGGCTGTGGCCTGGCGCCGCTTGCCGAGCGCCCAGAGGCCGCCTGGCGCGAACCTCTCGCTGGCGAGCGGCTTGCCCTCGCCGGCCTCATCGCCAGCCGGCTCGGAGAGGCGCCCGAGGCCGCCGCGGCCCGCGTCCACGGGATCGCCGATGCGCTGCGCCAGGCCGGCGGCACCGTGGACGGCGCACCGCTGCTCGCGCCAGCCGCTCTCGACCGAGCGCCGGGGAAACCTGAGCCGGTGGGAGAGGCGGCCGGCGGCTGGCTGCTATGGCGCACCGGCGGCCTGCAAGCCGCCACCTTCGTCGGCGCCGTGCGCGAAGCCGGCGGCCGCTGCGCTTTCGCCTTCGTCGCCGCCGTCGACGACGCGGCCGCGCCGGCCGCCACCCTTGCCGCCACCACTGCCGCCGCCACTGCCGCCACCGTTGCCGCCGCCACTGCCGCCGTGGCGGCCGGTCCCGATAGCGCTTGACTCCGGCCTTTGGGGGGACACCGCCAACGCCATGCACGATCGAGCACCCTTGCCCTTGCCGCCGCGGCGCCGCCTGATCGGCGCGGCCTGCCGTGTGGCAGCGGCCCTCGCCGCCGTGCTCGCCGCCGGCGTGTCCGGCGTGTCCGGCGTGTCCGGCGCCGCCGGCGCCGCCGGCGAGCCGCAGGAGACGCGGGCGCGGCAGCTGGTGGAGGCCTACAACACCCGGCCGTTCGGCAATCCCGGCTGGCGTCGCGTCCGGCTCGAGCTGCGGACCCGCAACGAGGTCACCCGCGATTTCGTGGTCGAGAACGCCTGGTCGCAGAGCGGCAACGTCGTGCGCACCGTCTTCGTCCTCGACCTGCCCGAGAGCCTGCGCGGCACCGACTACCTGCTGGTGGAAGACCCCGTCGAGCCCGCCGGCATGAAGGTCTTCCTCCACCTGCCGGCGGGCAGCGGCCGGGTCCTGACCATCCGGCCAAGCCGCTTCGGAGAAGGGCTGCTCGGCTCGGATTTCGGCTATCGCGACCTGCGGATGCGCATCCCCACGGCCGGCTATGCCTTCCACCTCGCCGGCCGGCAGGAGCTGGCGAGCGGCAGCGCATGGCTGGTCGATGCCGTGCCGGTGACGCCGGCGGCGCAGCAGAGCGCCCAATGGGGCCGCGCGCGCTACTACCTGTCGGCGCGTGACCCGGTGCTGCTCGGCGCCGACTTCTTCCCCGCCGCCGGCGATACGCGGCCAGCCAAGCAGCTGAGAGTCCCGGGCTATCGCCGGATCGGCGGCGCCTGGACCGAGACGCAAATGGTGATGAGCGCCGCCGATGCCCACTCCTCGACGCTCACGCTCGCGGATTTCAACGCCGCGGTGAGCTACGACCCCAGGCTGTTCGAGCCGGGCGCCCTGCCGGCCGCCGCTCGGCTCCTGGCCGCGCTGGCCCCCAGGCCTGCCGCGCCGCCAGCGAGGGCGCAGCGATGAGCCGCGCCGCGCGCTCCCGCTCGACCGCCGCCAAGGCTGGCGCCGCCAGGGCTGGCGCCGCCGTGATCGGCGCCGCCGGCGCTTTCTCAGGCGTTGCCGCGATCGCGGCGCTGCTTTTCTCCGCGTCGCACCCGCCGCTCGCCGCCCAGATCGTCGAGAGCGCCGACGATCCGACCGGCGTGTCGATCCCCTACCCCTTGATCCACCTGATCCACACCGCGGATCCCGGCCTGGCCGGCGGCACCGCCTACTTCAGCCGCCGCGATCCTTACCTCTTCTACCAGCTCGGCCGCGATCTGCTGAACCGCGCTTTCCAGCTGAAACATGGCGCCTACGGCCGGCCCGCCGAGCTCAGCGTGCCGCTCTACCGTGAGGGTCCCGAAGGCCCCCAGAACGGCCCGCTCGCCCGCATCGCGCGCGATCACACGAGCAGCTGCGGGTTCTGCCATTCGATCCCCTACCGCGAGCCGGGGGGCGGCCAGACGATCGGCTCGACCAGCGCCACCGGCCGCAACTCGCCGCATTTCTACGGCGCCGGCCTGGTCGAGATGCTGGGCGAGCAGATCCGCCAGATCATCCTCGAGCGCTACGACACCAACCACAACGGCGTGATCGACCGCGCCGAGGTCCGGGAGCCGCGGCCGGTGCTGATCGAGCCCCGGCCCGGCGCCCCGGCGATCGACTTCGGCGACCTGTCGCCGGGTCCCGACGGCGTGCCCCGCCTCAATTCACTCTTCCGCATCTGGTACCTCGACGCCCGCGGGCACGTGATCTCGGACGCCTAC
>DATKFK010001226.1:0-2983 GCA_035544375.1 Thermoanaerobaculia bacterium | reverse complement strand
TCGGCCGCCGCGAGTCCGGAACCGGGCTCGGAGGCGCGCGCGGTCGCCGCGGCCTCCCTGGCCCAGTTCTTGGGATCGGGGAGGGCGGCGGTGAAGATGACCTGGAAGCGGCCGGCGGCGGCCGCGGGCCTCACCAGGAGGTTCGACTGGACGCCGTGGCGGGCGATGCTGGCGGTGAGCGCGAGATCGTCGGGGTCGGGGTGCCGCGAGACGGGACCTCGATTCCATGGATTGGGATCGAGCTCCGGCATCGGCTGTCTCCTTTGGGGTCTGGCGCTCGCCGGCACGGCGAGCGCTCATCCCGGACCTCCTCGTGTCTGGGTGGGGGGTAGCCGGTGAGACGGCGGTCGATGTGCCTAAGAGGTTGGCGGAAGGACATCCCGAGCCGACTGGGCGAGAGCGGCTAAGATATCGCCGTGGCACGGCTGCGGTGCGCACCAGCAACCCAAGATCTTGCCGCGTAGCTCGGGCAACGCCGCCATAAGCGCCGGTTGGCGAAGCACCCAGTCGCGGTACTTGGCAATCACCTGCGCGCGTGTTCCGTCACGGCCAATGACATAGGGATTGCCCCACTTCGATGGGCGTCCAATGTAGACGTCGTAACGATCTCTCTTACAGTGGACGACCCGGGTGGGTGCCGCGTCTTGGGGCGAGCGTTGCATCGGTTGATCTCCGAATCGTTTTCTCGTCTGCGCTCGCCGTTTGGCGAGCGCTCGAGGAGGTCTTCTTCTCCGCCTTTCCGCTCGAGCCCCGCGGGGACGCGGGATGCTGGCAGACGAGCCGGCGCTTCGGAGAGGGTCCCGGCGGGTCCGTGTGCGTTCACAGGTGCCTCGTGTCGGCGGCTGTGTAAACCCTCGCCGGGGCACGCACCAACCCGTCCTGGCGGTCACGCTGGCGCTCGATGTAATGGGCGACCAGACGGTCAGGGGTGCGCAGCCCCCGGGGGTCCCCATGAGCATCGTCGTGGCCGCGGACGGGACCGTCGAATCGGTTGTCCTGCGCGACTGGCCGGCCGAGCCCGCCGGCCTCGCGGCAGCCGTCGAAGCGGTGCGCCGCTGGCAGTTCGAGCCCGGGCGGAAGGACGGGCAGCCGGTCAGCGTTGCGCTCGAGGTGAGAGTCGACTTCGAGCCCTGAGCGCCCCCACGAGCGCCATGGCCCCTCGCGCCCGGCGGCCTCGATTGCCTGCTCGGGCCCCCCCTTGGCCGACGGCTCGAGTCGCGGGCGCCGGGGCGGACTCGCCCTGCTGACCGCCGCGGGCGGCAGTGCGACCTGGATGATCTCGTTGCGGCCGCTTACCGGGTCCGAGCCCCTGACGGCGCGCCGCGGCGCCTCCTGCGGGCGGTGCTCTGCCGGGCCTCTCGCGCAGCCGGCACTCGAGCGGCCGCCACGGCCTGGATGGACCGGCCGGCGCGTGCGGCGGGAGCGACGGTCGCCACGGCCGCCGTTCGCACGGCCGGACGGCGGGAGGTGCGGCTGGAGCTGCCACCGAGGTGGATGTGCAGATCGGCGCCCAAGGCACGGGAGAGGCGAACCATCGTGGCCAGCGTGAAGTTGACCCTTCCCCTGAGGAGCTTGGTGACGTAGGCCGGCGTGGCGCCGAGCCTCTCGGCGAGAGCCGTGCGGGTGAGCCCCTGGTGCTCCATCTCCCGCACCACGTTTTCGGTGAACGCGAAGCTCGCGCCCGCGATCCAGTAGTCGTCGTGCCGTTCCGCTTGCCGATACAGCTCGGTGAACGATCTCGGTTTCATCGCGTTCAGTCCTCGATCCTCAAGATCCGGTGCTGCTTGGCGGCCAGGTACGCTGCGCAGGATGCTTGCGCCCGGTCGATCTCTGCGCTCGGCGTCTTTCTCGTGCGCTTCACGAAACCATGGCTGCAGACGACCAGCCGGCCCTCGTCGTAGAACCACAGCACCCGCAGCCGGCCGGCGATGAGCTCCCAGACCTCGCCGGCGATCTTGTGCGAGACCTCGACGTTGCGGGGCGGTCCCTGTTCGGCCGCGAAGGCCAGCAGACGGAGCATTGCCCGGCCGTCCGCCGCGAGGTTCGCCTCGAGGCCGGCGAGGAAGTCGAGCAACGGACAGCCGCCGCGGGCGTCGCAGACTGCCAGGACCTCCCAGCGTGCGCGGTGGACTCGCCGCAGCCTCATTTTAACCTAAGAGTTAAAAGAATCCACATGCGGGGCTCGGGCAGGAGCCTCGGCCCCGCCGCGGATGAAGATGGCGACGACCTGGTCGTCGATCTGGCGCCAGTGGCTGCCGTTGCCGGGAGCCGGGGAGATGCTCAGAGATCCTCGGCAGCGCAGGAGTCGCGCAGGTGCACGGCGGCGGCGGGCTTGACGGCCAGCTCCTCGGCGCAAGCACGCGCTTGGGCCGTGTCGGTGGTCTCGCCGACGATGACGCCATCGACCAGAATCCGCCAGTAGCGGCAGCAGGTGCATCGCGAATCGTTGCGCAGGGTGACGACGGGGAATGCTGCCCGGTTCATGGGGTGGCCCTCCTCGCTCCTGGTCGCTGGCGCTCGCCACTGCGGCTAGCGCTCGAGCTGAAGCCCGTTGCCGTCCGGGCCGGGGTAGCCGTCCGCCCTGCCTGCTCGAATGCGCCGGGGCCTCGCCGCACAGCCATCCGGGCCTTGGGGTTTCCTGCTTCATGGTCACCTCTCGTGGTGCCGTACGGTGGACAGCCAGGTCGCGCCACAGTGGCAAACGAGGCTCAGGTGATCGGTCTGCGGAGTCACGGTCCGTTGCGTATCCCAGAGGATCTCCGTCTGGCCGTCGTACGCCGCCGATTTCCTGGAGTCGTCGAAGGTGAGGAGCGCAATACCCTCGAGGTGTTCGAGGGTGCCCCTGGCGAGGGCGCCGCATTCTGGGCATGACGGTTTTTCAAAGAGCATGGGCGATCTCCTGTCTTGAGGGCTGCAAGCGCGGCGTCCGTCCGGCCCTCCCTGGAAGCCTGGAAGGCGGGCTGTCGCTCGCCGGCTACGGCGA
>DATKFK010001225.1:0-4698 GCA_035544375.1 Thermoanaerobaculia bacterium | reverse complement strand
CTCCATGGACTACCGGAACTTCGGCGGCACCGGCCTGAAGGTCTCCCCTCTCTGCCTCGGCGCCATGATGTTCGGCGCCTGGGGCAACCGCGACCATGCCGAGTGCGTGCGCATCATCCATCGCGCGCTCGACGCCGGCATCAACTTCGTGGACACCGCCAACGGCTACTCGGACGGCGAATCGGAGGTCATCGTCGGCAAGGCCCTGGCCGGCCGCCGCCACCGGGTGGTGCTGGCGACCAAGGTCTTCGCGCCCATGGGTCCCGGCCCCAACGAGCGCGGCCTGTCGCGCAAGGCGATCCAGGAGCAGGTCGACAACAGCCTGCGCCGCCTCGGCACCGACGTCATCGACCTCTACCAGATCCATCGGCCGGACCCCACCACCCCGCTCGCCGAGACCCTCTCGGCGCTCAACGACCTGGTGCGGCACGGCAAGGTCCGTTACCTCGGCCTTTCGACCAATCACTATTCCGGCCCCGGCGTGTGGGACAAGCGCTTCGCGGCGTGGGAGATCGTCGAGGCGCTGTGGCTGGCGGACCGCCACGGCTGGGAGCGATTCGCCGCCCTGCAGCCCCCTTACAGCATCCTGCGCCGGGTGATGGAGGCCGAGCACTTCCCGATGACCGAGCGGTTCGGCATCGGCAACCTGGTCTGGAGCCCGCTCGAAGGCGGCTGGCTCTCGGGCAAGTACCGCCGCGGCGCCGCCAACCCCAAGGACACCCCGCGGGCCGAGACCTGGATCGGCGACATCACCAACCCCAAGTTCGAGCGCCGCCTCGGGATCGTCGAGCAGCTCCTGCCGCTCGCCGCCGCCCACGGCGTCACTCTCGCCCAGCTCGCCAACGCCTGGGTGCTGCGCAACCCGGCCGTGCACAGCGCGATCATCGGCCCGCGCACCATGGAGCAGCTCGAGGACAGCCTCGGCGCCCTCGACGTCGCCATCACTCCCCAGGAGGCCGAGCGCATCGACCAGCTGGTGCCCCCGGGCACCTCGGCGCTCTGAATCAGGTCCGCGGGGAGCAGCTGGGGCTCTACGTGCTTTGGAGGACGAGCGCGCTGGCTCTCTTGATGGCAGCGAAGTGCGAGTCGTAGGTCAGGACGGTCGCACCCGCGCGGGCGGACGTGGCGGCGACCCAGATGTCGTTTGAAGGGACAGGGGTACCGCTCTTGCGCAGAGCGACCACCATTTCCGCATAGATCTGACCGATCTCGCCGTCCACGGGCAGCTCCTCCACGACTGGCTGGCGCAGGAACTCGGCCAGGTCCTCCTGGTTCCGATCCGGCCGCTGCCCCAGCAGGAACCCGACCCAGAGCTCCCCGATGACGATGGATGGCACGCCAATCCAGGCCGCTTGGTCGATGAGGGCGACGACGGGCGGATGGCCGCGCTTGAAGTAGCTGTAAGCGGACGTGTCGAGGCAGAAGCGACCTGTAGAAAGTGTCGGCGACCTGCGACGATGCGCCGCGGTTCTCATTTGCGGGGCGCCGACCGACTCTTCATCGCCACAGCTCCTCGTCGATCTGCTCCGTCGACGCCACGGCTGCCTCGAACTGCTCGTGCTCCTCTTTGGTCCAGGTGCCGGCCAGCGCAGCTAGGCCATTGCTCTCGTCGCTCCGGCGGCGAACTCCCAGGGCACGACCGAGGAGGTCGATCACGGTCTGGTTCAGCGAGGTCCGCGAGCGGTCTCTCTCTTTTTCGAGGGCCTCCCCGACCTCGGGAGGTAGGTTGCGGATCGTCAGGTGTCTCAAGGCTCTCCTCCCTGCATTCAAGACTTCATCATATGAATGCATCGCGCGGCGGTCAAGGACTCTGCGAAAGCGGCAGGGTCGCGCCTCGTAGGCCTCGTATAGAATCCGTTGCTCCCGGGAACCGGGTGGCGTGGACCGCCCTACCGCGCTCATGGAGGCGCCGACACCCATGGCCGACCTCAAAGGCAAGACCCTGTTCATCACCGGCGCCAGCCGCGGCATCGGCAAGGCCATCGCGCTGCGGGCCGCCACCGACGGCGCCAACGTCGCCATCGCGGCGAAGACCGCCGAGCCCCACCCCAAGCTGCCGGGGACGATCTACACGGCCGCGGCCGAGATCGAGGCGGCGGGCGGCAAGGCCCTGCCGCTGGTGGTCGACGTGCGCGACGAAGCCCGCGTGGCGAGCGCCGTCGCGGAGGCCGCGGCGCACTTCGGCGGCCTCGACGTCCTGGTCAACAACGCCAGCGCCATCAACCTCACCGGCACCCTGGCGACGCCGATGAAGCGCTTCGACCTGATGTGGAGCGTCAATGCCCGCGCCACCTTCGCCTGCTCCCAGGCAGCCATCCCCCACCTTCGCCAGGCGGCCAATCCCCACATTCTCACGCTCTCGCCGCCTCTCGACCTGGCGCCCAGGTGGTTCGCTCCCCACCTCGCCTACAGCCTGTCGAAGTTCGGCATGAGCCTCTGCGTCCTCGGCCTCGCCGAGGAGCTGCGCGCCGACGGCATCGCCGTCAACGCCCTCTGGCCGCGCACCGTCATCCTCACCGCCGCCCTGGCGATGCTCGGCGGCATGGTGCCGGCCGACAACTGCCGCAAGCCCGAGATCGTCGCCGACGCCGCGCACGCCATCCTCACCCGCGACAGCCGCGCCACGACCGGCAACTTCTTCCTCGACGACGAGGTGCTGGCGGCCGAGGGAGTCACGGACTTCGACCGCTACGCGATCCACCCCGGCGCGCCGCTGCTGCCCGACCTCTTCCTGGGTTGACGCGGGGCGGGAGCGGCCGGCCGTGCAACGAGACTGCAGCTGCCGAGCACAAGGCGCGGCGCCCAGGCCGGGCTCAGCCGGCCTCAGCCAGGCTCAGCCGGTTTCAGCCGGGCTCAGCCGCTCTCACCGGCCGCGGCAAAGCGCCGCACCTCGGCCGCCGTGGGCAGCCAGGGAATGACGCCCTCGCCGCGGCAGGCCAGCGCGCCGCAGGCGCAGCCGAAGTCCAAGGCGTCGGACCAGCCGGCGCCGCGGCAGCGCGAGGCGGCGAGGCCGGCGCAGAACGCGTCGCCGGCGCCGGTCGAATCCACCGCCGCCATCCGGTAGGCAGGCCGGTATCGCCGCACGCCGGGAGCGCTCAGGGCGGCGCCCTTCTCTCCCAGGGTCACCACCACCGTCTCCGGCCCCAGCGCGCGTAGCCGGTCGGCCGCACGCAGCGCGTCCTCCGGCGTGTCGACGGGCATGCCGGCGAGGGCGGCGGCCTCCACCTCGTTGGGAATCAGCACGTCGGCGGCGCTCGCCAGGCGCGGGGCCTCCTCGACGTAAGGCGCCGGGTTCAGGAACACCGCCACCCCGGCCTCGCGTGCCAGCGCCATCGCGGCCGCCGCGGCGGCCGCCGGCACCTCGAGCTGCAGCAGCAGCGCCGCGGCCTGCCGGATCCGCGGCGCCGCCGCTTCGACCGCCGCCACCGGCAGCAGCATCGACGCTCCTGGCGCCGCCACGATGGCGTTGCCGCCGCCAGGGAGGACCATCGGAAAGGCCACCCCGGTCGGCGCCGAGGCTTCGCGATGGACGAATCCGCTCTCGATGCCCTCCTGGCGGAAGAGGGCGAGGAAGTCCTCGCCGAAGTCGTCCACGCCGATGGCGGCGACGATCGCCACCTCTCCGCCCAGCCGCCGCAGCGCCGTAGCCTGGTTCGCCCCCTTGCCGCCGAGGCTCCGCGTCAAGCCGCTCGCCAGCACCGTCTCCCCGCGCGCCGGCAGGCGCGCCACGCGGACGCAGAAGTCCACGATGCAGCTCCCCAGGACGACGAAGGAGGGCGGCTCACGGCTGGACGTGGCGCTGATCTCGGTGACCATCTCGGTGGCGTCTCGACCCGTAGGAAGTGCCGGCGACCTGCGACGGTGCCCCCCGGCCCTCAGTTGCGGGGCGCCGACCGGTCGGCGCGGATTCTAGCGCCCAATCGGTGCCGCGCATCGAGATTCGGCGGCCCTCGGAGCCCCATCGGCCGCCGCGGCGGCCTGTGCTAGATTTTGCCGGCGTTCCGACCCGTAGGAAGTGTCGGCGACCTGCGACGATGCCTCGTGGTCCTCATTTGCGGGGCGCCGACCGACCCGTAGGAAGTGTCGGCGACCTGCGACGGTGCATCGCCGTCCTCATTTGCGGGGCGCCGACCGACCCCGCCCCCGGCCTCGGCTGGCGGCATTGCGCAAAGGAGCCTCGTGATGAGATGGCTGCAAAAGTACGAGCAACCGATCTATGCCCTGCTCCGCATCGTCGCCGGCTTCCTGTTCGCCTGTCACGGCGCGCAAAAGATCTTCGGCTTCCCGGGCGGTCACGGCGGCGGCAGCCTGCCGCCGCTGATGATGGCGGCCGGCTGGATCGAGCTTTTGGGCGGCGCCCTGATCGCGATCGGATTGTTCGGCGCGATCGCGGCCTTCATCGCCAGCGGCGAGATGGCGGTCGCTTACTTCATGGCGCACGCGCCCGGCGGCTTCTGGCCGATCGTCAATCACGGCGAGCCGGCGGTCATCTATTGCTTCGTTTTCCTTTACATCGCCGCGCACGGCTCGGGCCGCTTCAGCGTCGACGAGATGCTTGCGCACCGGCGGCGCTAGTGTCCCGAGTCAGAAGTTCGCATCATTATTCGGCGGCCCTCCGCGTCCCTGGCGGCGTTGCGCCTCCTCGACATAGTCCGGGCTATGCCTGCGTCGGCGCGCCTGGCCAGGGGCACGGATGAC
>DATKFK010001224.1:0-10964 GCA_035544375.1 Thermoanaerobaculia bacterium | reverse complement strand
CCCGCCGCGCCGGCGCACTCGGCCGTCCACGCCGAACCGGCCGCCGATCACCCGGCGGTGGCCGACCCGGCGGTGGTGCTGTCGCTGGGCGAGGCGCTGCGGCTACCAGCGGCGCTGGCCGGGGCGCTGCCGCCCGCCTTCCTGGTGCGCACGGCCGCCGACGCCGAGCGGCTTGCCCGCCGCCACCCCGGCACCGCCTTCCTGTCGCGCGAGGGCGTCTGGGTGCAGGCCGGCACCTACCACGTCGAGGGCGAAACCGTCACCCCCGGCGTGCTCGAGCGCGAAGGCGAGCTCGCCGCCCTCGAACGCGCCATCCCCGATCTCGAGGCCGAGCACGGCCGCGCCGCCGCCGAGCTCGATCGCCTGGTGGCGCAGCGCGCCGCGCTGGCCGGCGACGCCAACCGCCTGCAGAACGAAACTTCCCAGCTGCGCCAGGAGCTCGCCGTCGGCCGCGCCCGCGAGGAGGACGCCGCCGCCCGCCACCGGCGCCTCGCCGCCGAGCGCGAGACCCTTTCCAGCGAGCAGCTGGAGACCCTGCGCGAGATCGAGCGCGTCGCGGACCGCCGCGCCCAGCTGCAGGAGGAGCTGGGCGACACCGAGCGGCGCCATGCCGCGGTCGAGGAGAGCCTCGAACGCGCCGCGCACGAGCAGGAGGCGGCCCGCGGCGCGCGCGAGGCCCTGCGCACCGCCAGCGCCGGCCACCGCAGCCGCCTCGAGCTGCTCGACGAGCGCCTCGAATCCCACGACCGCGAGGTGGCGCGGCTCGCCGCCGAGGTGGGCAACGGCCGCCGCCAGGTGACCGCCTGGCGCGAGGAAGCCGATCGCCTGGCGGCCCGCCGCACCCAGCTCGCGGCCGACGTCGCCCGGGCCGAGAGCGAGCTGCAGCAGGCGCTCGAGCAGCGCGACGAAGCCGAGGAGGCGGTCCTCGCCGAGCAGGACGTCCTCGACGCGCATCGCCAGGACGTGCGCGACCTCGACGAGCGCATCGCCGGCCACCGCGCCCGCCGCGACCAGGTGCGCGCCGAGATCGAGGAGCTGCGCGTCGCCGGCGCCGGCCTGCGGCAGGACGCCGAGCACGTCGCCATGACCTACCGCGAGCACTTCGGCGAGGAGCTGCCTGCGCCGGCCGGCCCCGCCGCCCCGCCCGCGACGCCGGACTCGCCGGTGACGCCAGGCTTGCCGGCGAGCGCGGTGAGCGCGGAGGCGGCGGAGCCGCTGGCGGCGTCCGAGATCATGGAGCTCGAGGCCGAGCTCGCCCGCTGCAAGGCGGCGCTG
The DNA here is from genome assembly GCA_035544375.1 of Thermoanaerobaculia bacterium. Classification (GTDB taxonomy): domain Bacteria; phylum Acidobacteriota; class Thermoanaerobaculia; order Multivoradales; family UBA5704; genus JASLEW01. Next base: position 9,689 of record DATKFK010001224.1, on the reverse strand, counting down.
GAGCGCCTGGGCCCGGTCAACCTCCTGGCCGTCCAGGAGCACGACGAGCAGGAGGAGCGCGAGCGTTTCCTGACCACCCAGCGCGCCGACGTGGCCCAGTCCGTGGACAGCCTGCGGCGCACCATCCGCGAGATCAACGAGGCCTCGAGCGAGCGCTTCCGCGCCACCTTCGAGCTGGTCAACAAGAGCTTCGGCGAGGTCTTCGCGCGCCTCTTCCGCGGCGGCGAGGCCGAGATGCGCCTGATGGACGACGAGGACGTGCTCGAGAGCGGCATCGAGATCGTCGCCCGCCCCCCCGGCAAGCGCCTGCAGAACCTGATGCTGCTGTCGGGCGGCGAGAAGGCCCTGACCGCCATCGCCCTGCTCTTCGCCCTCTTCCAGACCAAGCCCTCGCCGTTCTGCATCCTCGACGAGGTGGACGCGCCACTCGACGACGTCAACACCGTCCGCTTCGTCGACCTGCTGCGCGACCTGGCGGGCGACACCCAGTTCATCATCATCACCCACAACAAGCTGACGATGGAGGTCGCCGGCTCTCTCTACGGCGTCACCATGGAGGAGAAAGGCGTCTCGAAGCTGGTCGCCGTCGAGCTCGACGAGATCCAGCCCGCCGAGCCCCGCCGCGCCACCGCCTGAGGCGCGGGGGTGCCCCCCCAGTACCCAGTTACCCGCCCCCCTTCCCGTCGCTCCGGCAATCGGCTTCGTTCTACTCGTGCCGCAGCGCCGTCATCGGCGGCGTGCCGGCGGCGCGGCGCGCCGGCAGGAAGCCGGCGAGCAGGGCCGCCGCCACCAGCACCAGTCCGGCCACGATCACGGTCGCCGGGTCGAACGCGGAGAGGCCGTAGAGCTGGCTCGCCGCCAGGCGGGTGGTGGCGAGCGCGGCGACCAGGCCGGCGCCGACGCCGGCGACGATCACTCGCGCGGTCTCGCCCATCACCATCGCCAGCACCCGCCCGCGCGCCGCGCCGAGCGCCATGCGCAGGCCGATCTCGCGGGTGCGCCGGGCGACGCCGTAGGACATCACGCCGTAGAGGCCGATCGCCGAGAGCAGCAGCGCCAGCCCGCCGAAGAACCCGGTCAGCCGGGCGACGGCGCGCTCGCGCGCCAGCGAGCGGTCCAGCTGCTCGCCGATGCCGAGGACGCTCCCGACCGCCAGCCTCGGCTCCACCTCGGCAACGGCCTGGCGCAGCGCGCGGACGGTTGCCGCCACGCCGGCCGCCGCCGCGGTGCGCACCTCGAGGTCGCGCAGCGCATCGGGCTCCTGCCCGACCGGCAGGTAGATCATCGGCGGCGTCTTCTCGGCCAGGTTGTTGTACTTGGCGTCCCTCACCACGCCAACGATCTCGTACTGGCCGGGCGTGGCCACCTCGAAGCCGAAGCGCTCGCCGACCCCGGAGCGCCGCGGAAAGAAGCTGCGCACCAGCGCTTCGTTGACGATCGCGACCTCCGGCGCTCCCTTGCGGTCCCGCGTCGAGAAGCCGCGGCCGCGCAGCAGCGCCATGCCGGTCGCGGCGAAATAGTGAGCGGTGACGACGGACATGTGTGCCTGCCGGTGATGCCCGGGGACCTGCGGCGCGCCGGGCAGCTCCACGTCGGACACCGAGGAGCCGGAGGCCAGCAGCCTGAACTGCGACAGGCTGGCGGCCCGCACTCCCGGGATCTCCTCGAGGCGCTCGACCAGCCGGTCGTAGAGCGCGACGAGATGCTCGTCGCCGGCGCCCAGCTGGCCGGTGTTGACCTCCGCCATCAGCAGCCGGTCGCGGGCGAAGCCGGGATCCACCCGCATCAGGTTCTGCAGGCTGCGCACGAACAAGCCGGCGCCGATCAGCAGCAGCAACGACAGCGCCATCTGGGCGGCGACCAGCGCCGGGCCGAGCGGCAGCAGGCGCCGCCATCCGCTCCATCCGCCGGCCGGCCCTCCCGCCCCACCCACCCCGCCGGCGCCTCCCGTCCTTCCCGGCAGGGCCGCCCGGGCGCCTTCCTTCAAGGAGGCGACGAGGTCGACGCGCGTCGCCTGCAGGGCTGGGACCAGGCCGAAACCGATGCCGGTCGCGAGCGCCGTCGCGGCGGCGAAGACCAGCTGGCGCGCGTCGAGCGCCACGTCGAGCCGCAGCGGGGCGCCTCGCGAGGAAACCAGGCCGAGCAGCAGGCGGCTGCCCCAGGCCGCGAACAGCAGCCCCAGAGCGCTGCCGAGGCCGGCCAGCAGCAGGCTCTCCGTGAGGAGCTGGCGCAGCAGCCGCCCCTGGCCCGCGCCGATGCCCAAACGCACCGCCATCTCCTGCCGCCGCCGGTCGGCCCGCGCCAGCAGCAGGCTGGCCAGGTTGGTGCACGCGATCAGCAGCACCAGCCCCGCCGCCCCGGTGAGGACCAGCAGCGGCCGCGTCAGCTCCTCGCGCCAGTTGGCCATCCCCCGCGCCCCCGGTTCCAGCGCCAGGGTTTGCGCCGCGATCAGGCGCCGGTCCTCGGGGTCCGGGTGGGTCGCCAGCTGCGCCTGCTTGGTGCGCTCGAAGATCACCCGCAGCACGGCGCTCGCCCGCGCCACGCTCACCCCCGGCCGGCGCCGGGCCAGCAGCCGCAGCCAATGGACGTTGGCCTGGTTCCAGATCGGCTGGGAGGCGTCTTCCGGCCCGTCGGTCTGGGTATTGCGGTGGTATCTCACGCGTTCCCGCATCGTGATCGGGAGGTACACGTCGGTCGCGCCGTCCACGAACGCGCCGTTGAAGCCGCGCGGCGCCACGCCCAGCACGGTCACCGGCGCGCCGTCGACCACCAGGGTCTGGCCGACGACGCCCGGGTCGCGGCCGAAGCGGCGCTCCCAGTAGCCGTAGCCGAGCACCGCCACCGGATGCGCCCCGGGCGCGTCGTCCTCGGCGGCGGTGAACGTGCGTCCCGCCGCGGCGCCGACCCCCAGCACCGAGAAGAGGTTCCCCGACACCAGCTCGGCGGAGGCGGTCTCCACCTCGCCGCCGCCGGAGCCCGCCTCCGGTGACGCCGGCCGAGAGCGCCCGGCGGCGCGCTCCGGCCGGGAGCCGACCACCCGCACCACCGCCGCGAACTCGAAGGTCACCGCGGCCACGCCGGCGCAGACCGCCGCCGAGCCGGCAAGCTGGCGGTAGGCAGGGTACGAGAAGTTCGGCTCCTCGCCGTTCGCCTCGTGCCGCTGCAAGACCATCAGCCGGTCCGCACCCGGGACCGGCAGCGGTCGCAGCAGCAGGGCGTTGACGACGCTGAAGATCGCGCTGTTGGTGCCGATGCCCAGGGCCAGCGACAGCAGCGCCACCGCGGTGAAGCCCGGGCTCTTGCGCATCATCCGGAAGCCGTAGCGCAGGTCCTGCCCCAGGATCTCGAGCGCCGGCACGCCGCGCCGGGCGCGGAACTCCTCCTTGAGCGACTCGACCGACCAGCCGGGACCGTCCGCCGCCAGGGTCGCCCTTGCCGCCCGTCGCGCCGCCTCCGGGCTCATGCCGCGCGCCTCGTGCTCGCGCACCTGCATGTCGAGGTGAAAGCTCAGCTCCTCGTCGAGGCGCGCGTCAAGCTGCGGCTTGCGGCACAGGCTCAGCAACCGGACGCCCCAGCTACGCAAGGTCCGTATCATTTGCCTCCTCCAACCCGGCCTGGCACGGCCGGCGCCGGCCCGACGATCTCGAGGTTGCGGCTGTTGGCGGGCGGGCCAGTCCCAGCAGCAGCCGGCTGCCCCAGCCGGCGCAGGCCACCCCCAGGGCGCCCCCCAGGCCCGCCAGCAGCAGGCTCTCGGTCAGTAGCTGGCGCAGCAGCCGGCCGCGGCCGGCGCCGATGCCCAGTCGCAGCGCCATCTCCTTCTGCCGCCGGTCGGCGCGCGCCAGCAGCAGGTTCGCCAGGTTGCCGCAGGCGATCAGCAGCACCAGGCCGGCCACCGCCGTCAGCAGCAGCAGCGGCGACGTGAGCTGCCGCCGCAGATGCGACAGGCCGCGCGCCGCCGGCTCGAGCACCAGTCGCTGGGCCATCAGCTCCTGTTTTTCCTGCGCCGACCCGGCGGTGGCGAACCTTGCTTCCTTGTCGCGCTGGAACAGCACGTTGAGCGCCGCGCTCGTCCGCGCCACGCTCACCCCGGGCTGCCGGCGGGCCAGCACCACCGGTCACCGGCAGGCCGTTGACCCGCAGCGCCCGTCCGACCACCCCGGGGTCGCGGCCGAAGCGCCGCTGCCAGTAGCCGTAGCTGATCACCGCCACGGCGTGCCCGCCGGGCACCGCGTCCTCCTCGGCCGTGAACCAGCGGCCCACCGCCATGCCCGCACCCAGAGTCGGGAAGAAGTTCCCGGATACCAGCTGCGCTCTCGCCGTCTCGACGGCGTCGCCGATGCCGCCGCCGGTGCCGCCGGCGACGGCTGGGCCCCCCAGGGGCCGCACCACCGCGGTGAAGTCGCTGGTCATCGCCATCACCCCGGAACAGACCGGCGCCGACTGTTGCAGCAGCCGCCAGGCCAGGTAGGAGAACAGCGGTTGCGGATCGCCGCGAGCGCTCTTTTCGAGCACCACCAGGCGCTCGGCGCCGTTGACCGGCAGCGTCTTGAGCAGCAGGGCGTCGACGACGCTGAAGATGGCGCAATTGGTGCCGACGCCGAAGGCCAGCGACAGCAGCGCCACCGCGGTGAAGGCGGGGCTCTTGCGCATCATGCGCAGGGCGTAGCGCAGGTCCTGGCCCAGCGTCTCGAGCGCCGGCACGCCGCGCCGCGCGCGGACCTCCTCCTTGAGCGACTCGACCGACCAGCCGGGACCGTCCGCCGCCAGGGCCGTCCGCGCCGCCCGCCGCGCCGACTCCGGGCTCATGCCGCCCGCCTCGTGGTCCCGCGCCTGCATCTCGAGATGGAAGCGCAGCTCCTCGTCCAGGCGCGCGTCGAGCCGGCGCCTGTGGAACAGGCTCAGGAATCGAACTGCCCAGATGCGGACAAACCTCATCGCCAGCCTCCTGGCCCGCGTCTTGCCCCGGGCGCAACTACCCGGAACGCCGGTGCGCGCCCATGCCGCTCCCCGTCCGGCCGTGCCGTCGGCTCACGCCATCAGCAGGCGGCCGATGGCCTCCGAGAAGCGCGCCCAGCGCTCGGTTTCGGCCGCCAGCTGCCGCCGCCCTCCCCGGGTCAGCGAGTAGAACCGCGCCCGGCGGTTGTTGTCCGAGGTGCCCCATTCCGAGGTGATCCATCCCTGCTGTTCCAGGCGCAGCAGCGCCGGGTACAGCGAGCCCTGGTTGACCCGCAGCACGTCGCGCGAGATCTGCTGGATGCGCTGCGCGATGCCGTAGCCGTGCATCGGCCCCAGCGCCAGCGTGCGCAGCACCACCAGGTCGAGCGTCCCCTGCAGCAGCTCGGCCTTCGCGTCGTCGGACTCGGCTTCGTCTTTCATCTCGGCAGCCTACAGGTAACTCATGTAGACAGTCAACAGGTACGGCACGAGCCGGCGGAGGTTTCACCGGCGTGCGCCGGCCGGGCGGCCGCCGGGGCCGGCGTGCGCCGGCCGGCTGGGCGGGGTTCTCGCCGCCGGTCCCGGGAGGGATCGCCGGCGCCGGTGCTCCTGCTCAGTGTCCGCCGAGGTCGGCGATCACGTAGTTGGGGTCGCGGTAGACCAGGGTCACCCCGGGGGTGGCGACCAGCTGTTCGGCGAAACGTTCGTAGACCGGCGCCTGCCAGATCGTCACCCAGCGCGCCCCGAAGCGTTCGCGGATGATGCGTGCCGCGTCCGGGCGCTGGCCCTGGACCACGTCCACGTACTGCTGGAACAGCCGCGGGTCCTTGGCGAAGAACAGGGTCGGGTCCAGCGCCACCAGGGATTGCAGCTTCGGCGCCGAGTAGAAGAGCGGCGCCGAGTCGGCCCACTGAGCGGTGAACACCCGTTCGCCGGGCCGCCCGTGCTCGCCCAGCCAGCGCGCCATCTCCTGCGGCGCCGACACCCGGCCGAAGCCGTACTGGCGCACCGTCGTCGCCGTCCACAGCGATCCCACCAGCAGCGCTCCGGCGGCGGCCCACGCCGTCCAGCTGCCGAGCAGGCCCACCCTTCCCTGCCGCCACCGCTCCGCCGCCAGAGCTGCCAGGGCCAGCAGCGCCAGCGGCGCCCCCACCTCCAGCATCCGCCGCAGCAGCAATGCGCCCAGCAGCATGAAGGCCAATGCCACGAGCGCCGTCGTCAGCGTCGCGCGGGTGCGCAGGCGCTTTTCCCGCAGCAGCGTCACCGCCACCACCAGCGGCGCCACGAAGATCGTCCACTGTTCCGCCAACAGAGCCAGCCCGGGCGGCGCCAGCTCCTCGCCGATCTGCGAGCGCAGCGCCGCATTTCCCGCCGGGCTCGCCTCGAACGGCACCACCAGGTTCGCCATTGCCATCAGGCGCAAGTTGTGGGGAAAGTTGGGGTGGATGAGCTGTCCCGCCAGCCACCCGGCCGCGGTCCAGATCACCGGCCGCCACAGCCGCCGCCGGCCGGTCTCGCCCCTGTCGCCGGCGCCGGCTGCCGGGCCGAGGGTGCCACGAGGACCGGTGCCAGCGGGCGGCATCAGCCATCCGGCCGCCCCCCAAACCGCCGTGTAGAAGACGGCGATCCAGCCGCCCGCGTGGGCCAGCCCGAACACACCTGCGGTCAGCGCCAGCGCCCAAGGGCGGGCGCCGGTCACCAGCAGTCCCAGGAAGAGCAGCGAGAAGCCGACCAGCAGCAGCTGTGGCCGGCACATGTCGAAGCGCATCGCGAACAGCGAGCCCAGGGTCGCGAAGCCCAGCATGTGGGCCCAAGCCTGGCGCACCCCCAGCCGCCAAAGCGCCAAGCCCAGGCATCCCAGCACGAACACCTGGCCCAGCCAGACGCCCGCCAATCCAGCGCGTTCGATCGGCCAGCCTGCGAAAGGCATCAGCGCCGCATGGAACAGCGGCACGCCGTCCGCGAAGTGCTCGCTGATCAGCGAAAACGGTGTCCAGGGGAAGGAGCGCAGGGGGAAGTGGACGCGCAGCTCCCGGGCCATCCCCAGGTGGTAGTACTCGTCGTAGGACCAAGGAGCCGGTGCCGCCAGGCGAGCCGAGGAGTAGAAGAGCACCACCGCCAGCCCCGCCAGCCCGAGCCAGAGCAGCTGCCGCGAGGTCCCTTGTGGGTCAAGCTCCTGTACCGCGGCAGGAACACCCGCCTTGCCGCGCCCGGCCGAGGCCGAGGAAGAAGCCTTGGACCGTCGACCCGGAGCACCTCCGACAACCGGCCCGCGGCGGCGTGTGCCGCTGTCCCTGCCACCTCGGGCTGACGCCACAAGCCCGCTATGCTCCTTTGTCATACAACCAGCCTCCCAGGGAGGGGAAAAGGCGGCCAAGGTCCAGGGTGCCTAATCGACGAGGAGGTTATCGCACGCCCCTTGCGCCCGTCTCCCCCATCTCCTAGACTTCCCCTTCTCCCCGGGGTGCCGCTCCCGAGGGCGGTGTGCCCAAGCCCCAGCCGACGTAGCTCAGCGGTAGAGCAGCTGATTCGTAATCAGCAGGTCCCCGGTTCAATCCCGGGCGTCGGCTCCAATAGAATCAGTGTTTTAAGAGCTTTCGGCCTGAAGCAGTTGACATACAGAGAAGCGCAGGGGAAGCAAGCGCGAGGAAGGAGCATCGTGCGCCATCGAGGGGTAGCATACGGGCCTTCCTCACACTCGCGGATGCGCCGGTTTGGATGCGCCTTTATCCGGTCGAGGGTCTCCTCGCCGCAGCCCCAGGAGCACTCCCAGGTGGTGAAGGTGCGCGAGTGCATGCAGGCCTGGTGCCGCAGGGTGTCGGAAGCCTTGCCGGCGAGGGCGGCCCCGAGTACGTCGTAGCCTGCGCCGCGGTAGGCCCCGGCGATGGCGGCGGCGGTGGTCTTGCCGGCGTCGGCGCCGACGACGATCAGGATGACGACGTCGCCGGTGGTGGCAGCGTAGGCGGCGCGCGCTGGTCGCCTGAGAGCGTCGGCCCGCGGTCGAGGGCGCGCTGGAGGTCGCCGGGATCGAGGCGGAATTCCCGGCGGGGCGGCGAGCTTGCCCGCGGCTCCGAAGAGTCGCCCCTCGTCGCACAGATAGTCGGTCGAGGCGTAGTGGGTCACGCCGCAGGCGTCCTTGCCGAAGCTCACACTCTGGCGAGGGCCAGCCTCGGCCGCGCCTCGGCCACGCCGGCGTCGCCGGTGTCGAACGGCGCCACCAGTGCCACCACCAGGGGCGCCGCGGCGCCTCTCCATTTCACCGTTCAGGTCGGCACGCAGGTCGGCGCGACTCGGAGCAGCAACGTGAGCGCTTCCTCTCCGGAGGCCGGTCTGCGCCACAGTGATCGCCAGGGACAGGACGCTGACATCTAGGGCGTTGCCGCCGCCGGGCAAGGGCTTAGCTGTCGGCTTCGGGGAAGGCAGCGCGCTGGACGTCGGCCGTGGTGAAGGTGCGCGTGTCGCGGTGAGGCGATCGATCAGCGCCGCGGCGTGCTCGGTGCAGGTTGGGCTGTGGTATAATTTCTTCTCCGGACGTTATTGTAACTTCCGGTATCTTTAGTTCGAAGGAGATGCAGCATGGCAGAACCTGCCCTAGTCTTAGTCACGCGCAACGACCCGAACCCAGCCGCGAAGCCAACGTTGGCATTCCAAGTGGGCGGCGAAGTTCTGAAGGAGAAGGACTTCACCGAGAAGTACACGATAGTTAGCGTCGGTGACCTCACTTCTTGGTCGAGCCACACCAGCGGCAAGGCTGGTGAGCACCTCTTAATCGATCAGGCTGTCGGCCTGGTCCTGATCGAGCAAAAGAGCACACCAAAGAAGCAGCGCGCCACCTGGGGGCGTTGACGGCGGCGGGCAGCAGGGGACCGGGCCGAAACGGAGCCCGGCCCCCTCTGACCCACGGGCCTAGCCGACCGAGCGCGGCTCCGGCTTGGTCGTCACCGACGCCACCCGCCGCAGGCTCTCGACCTCATGTAGAGAGTCGAGCTTCCGTAGGGCTGGATACTATAGTGCTTGAAGTCGAGGTCCAATTCGAAGCGGATCGTTTGATTGCCGATTTCAGTTTGCTTATACAGCAGCTGCGCATTAGTGAGCTGCCATTCCAGATTCAGAACCCCATTCACATGATCGTTGAGGATCGGCACGATTTCATTTGCGAGGCTTCGGGGTTCAATGACTTCAACGTCATTCGAGTAAGCCGAGGGGCCATCGTTGGCACAGCAGGCATAGCGTCGGCCTGGCTAAGGCTGTACCGCGAAGTCGCGGCCTCGATGCCGGCTGACGGTCGCGTGGTTGATTTGACGCTCCCCGAATTGGTCGAGACCGCGGGCCATATCAAGGCTAACGTAGAAGCAATTTTGACTGGAACGCCTGCTGTAGCTCCACTCGATTGGGGTGAAGATGTTCTCAGCCTACGGCTGGTAAGTGGGATGTGGTTAGCGATTGTCCTTCACGAGCTCGCTCACCTTCGTAGGGAGGACGGACGCGACGGGCACGCCGAAGAGCTCGAATGTGATCGCCTTGCATGCGAGATACTGCTGCCGGACGTTAAGACCTCGATAGTCGACTTGCTGTTGGGGCCTGCGGCTGGCTTCATGTTTCTGCTGATCCGGGGCATTCACAGGCCAAGAGCCCCCAGGACGCATCCGCACCCGACAAACCGCATCAAACAGTAAGCGTCCGGTGAAGTGCACCTACCGGCCGGTCGCCCGATTCGTCAGGCTGATCTGCCAGGAGGTGCGAGATGGCAGAGA
>DATKFK010001223.1:0-4083 GCA_035544375.1 Thermoanaerobaculia bacterium | reverse complement strand
CTCGATGTTGGTGTTGCGGCCGACGTTGATGACGATGTGCGGATACTCGACCGGCGAGAAGCCCTGCAGCTCCGCCTTGATCTTGTAGGTGGCGGGAGCGAGGCTCAGGAACCGGAACTCGCCCTGGGCGTTGGTGACCTGAACCTGCGGCGCCTCGCCGGTGTCCAGGGTGACCGTGACGCCCGGCAGGGCAGCGCCGGTCTGGTCGCTGACCTTGCCGTAGAGGTTGCCGCTCTGCAGCTGGGCCGTCGCGACACCCGCGCCGACCAGCGACAACACCGCGGCAAAGACCGCGATCAGTCCCCATCGATTGCTATGATGCTTCATGACGTTGAACCTCCCTTTCGGGGTAGTTGATGAGCACCCGGCACGGCCGAGAAGCGACGGCGCGGCCCGGCGAGGATGCTGCCTGCGAATGAACGATCAGTTGAGGAGCGGGTACCGGCGCCGCACAACACCTCCTCTCTAGAGAAGAAGAGCGTACCGACTAGTTGGTATGCTCTTTCATCTAGAGAGCAAGCCGGGTGCCATGTTGGGCTGGCAGTCCGAAACTATTGGAAATGAATGAGTTGCAGCCAGTTTCTATAGGACGGACACCAGCAAAGGTGCCGGCATGATCCAATCGGCCGAACGACTTCGATCCAGACTTTTGACGATCGTCCGCCAAGCCGAACGCCCGCGAGGCCACCTCCGAGCAAGGGCAGAGGCGTAACTCTCGAGCGCCACGGCCGCGCGTCGAGCAGGTGTGGAAGGTCTCGGATGCCTCGGTCCTGGTTCTCGTCGGTGCTCGTCACTACACCGTCGGCGATATCGCGGGCCGTGGTTTCCGCGGCCTGCGGGCTCGGTCGAAGAGCAGCTCCAGATACCGCCGGAGATGGTCGAGGCAGGCGGCGGCGACGGCAGGACCGTGCTGGGCCTTGGCGAGAATGAAAGCGCCCTGGATGACGGCTTGCGTGTAAAGGGCAAGGCTCTCGGCGCTCCACTCCGCTTTGATGCCGTACCTGTCCATCGCGGCGGCAATGTCCGTCGCGACCATCGCCGCGTGCTCGCGAAGCTGCCTGTCGCAGGCCTCACGGATCGAAGGATGCGTTTCGTAGGCTTCCTGCACCATCGTGCCGAGCAGGCAGGTGTAATCCGGCAGATCGCCTTGCAGGTGCGCCTTGCGGAAGTCCACGTAACCCAGGACCCGGTCCAGGGGGTCGGCCAGGTTCTGGTAAGGCGCCGCCGAGAACAGGCCGTCCGCCATCGCACCGAAGTGCGCGGCCGCCGATATCGCTAGCTCTTCCTTGTTTGCGAAGTGATGGAAAAAAGCGCCCTTGGTGACGCCGGCAGCCCGGCAGATCTCATCCACCGTGGCGGCCGAGTAGCCGTTGGCACGAATGACGGCCAGTGCCGCGTCCAACAGCTTCGTCTTCGCATCGCCCCGTGGTTTCGTGGTCATGACTCGTGAAGCATCTCAACGAATGTTGGCGCTTGGCGCCTCTCGGCCGCCCTCCCGGGCTTGCGGTGCCACCGGACCCATTGTAGCGCGACGCCGCGGTGGTTGGCGCCCACCACAGGGCATAAGATGATGTGCAACTACCGCGACGGTCAAGGACCTTGGTCCGTAAACATTTGTAAGCTGTAAGACTGAAAGAGAGGTCCTTGCCATGTCGAGTAAGACCCGGACGAGACAGCTGAGGCTGCTGGCCGCATTGGGATGCATCGTGGGCGAGGCATGGGCAGCGGGCGCGCTGCCGGGCCAGGCAGTTCCGTCCGCCGTGGCGGCACCAGTCCTGTCTTTCGCGGCCCAGCGCGCCATCGACGAGGCGCTCGCCGAGGCTCGGCGCGCGCTCGGCTTGCAACCTGATCACTGATTAGCGTGGCGGCGGCCGCGCTTCAGTCTTCGAGCTCGTCGGGTGGCATCTCCGCGGCCGCGGGCCGGGCCGGCCAGCCGGGGGCTTCACGCGGGTCCGCAGCTCCGGACACCGGCGCGCCGGACCAGGTCTCCACCCGCGCCCGATCGGCAGGCGGCCACACCGGCGCCGCCGCCGATGCCGCCTCGGCCGGATTCGCCCCGCCAAAGCTGACGATCTGGTCCCAGACGGGGGCCAGCCTGTCGCCGAAGATCACCAGCAGGTCTCCGGCGCGGGCCGTCGTCAGGGCCTTGGCGACCGCCTGCTCCTCCTGGTAGATCTCCGGGGCGATGCAGTCGGCGGGGAAGCCGGCGCCGATCAGGCCGCGCCGCAGCAGCTCCCCGACCTCTCCCGGCGGACGGCCGCGGCGGTTGTCGTCCTCGCGCAGCAGCACCAGGTCGAAGGCCGGCGCCGCGGCGGCGGCGAGCTCGGCGATATCCTCGTCGCGCCGGTCGCCGGGCGCGGCGATCACGCCGATGCGGCGCCCGTGCACCGCGAGGCCGCGGATGGTGCGCGCCATGGCCTGCATGCCATGGGCGTTGTGCGCGTAGTCGAGCAGCACCCGGAAGGGCAGCTCGTTGTAGAAATTGAGCCGCCCCGGAGTCTGGAAGAAGTCGGCGGTGAAGGTGCGCAGGCCCTGGCGGATGTTCTCGACCCCGATCCCCATGCCGTGCGCGATGGCGGCGGCGAACATCGCGTTCTGCACGTTGTGGACGGCGTAGCCCTCGACCGTGGCGGGGACCTGGCGCGCCAGCAGCAACGGCACCTGCTCGCCGTTCTGGTAGAGCACGATCATGCGCCCAGACAACCCCTCCTCGAGCGACACCGCCGCGCCGCGCTCGTGCCGCACGTGCGCGGCGACGCGCTCGTTGCGCGGGTCCATGGTGACGTAGATCGGCCGCCCCGGGCTGTGGCGCGCCATGCGCACCACCCGCGGGTCGTCGGCGTTGAGCACGCAATGATCGCGCGCCACCTCGACGATGACCTGCTTGACCCGCGCCAGGTCTTCGAGCGTCTCGATGCCGCCCATGCCCAGGTGGTCCGAGGCGACGTTGAGCACCGCGCCGACGCTGCACTTGCGCCAGCCGAGGCCGGTGCGGACGATGCCGCCGCGCGCCGTCTCGAGCACCGCCGCGTCCACCGTCGGGTCGCGCAGCACGAGGTGGCTGGCCCAGGGCCCCGTCATGTCTCCCTTGACCGTCAGCACGCCGTCGATGTAGACGCCGTCGCTGGTCGCCATGCCGACGCGGTAGCCGGAGAGCTTGAGGATGTGGCCGACCATGCGGGTGGTGGTGGTCTTGCCGTTGGTGCCGGTGACGGCGGCGATCGGGATGCGATACGGGGTGCCCTGCGGGAACAACATGTCGATCACCGGGCCGGCGACGTCGCGGGAGGTGCCCTCGGTCGGCGCGGTGTGCATGCGAAAGCCGGGCGCGGCGTTGATCTCGACGATCGCGCCGCCCGCGTCCTTGTAGCTGCGCGTGATGTCGGGCGAGATGAAATCGACGCCGCCGACATCCAGGCCGATGGCGCGCACGCCGCGCTCGGCCATGACGCGGTTGTCGTAATGGATGACGTCCGTCTTGTCGATCGAGGTGCCGCCGGTCGACAGGTTGCCGGTCGAGCGCAGGTAGAACACCTGGCCCGCCGGCAGCACCGAGTCGGCGGTCAGCCCCGCCTCGGTGATCAGCCGCTCCGCCTGATCGTCGAGCTCGAGGCGGGTGAGCACCTTCTCGTGGCCGACGCCGCGCCGCGGGTCCTGGTTGACGATCTCGACCAGCTCGGCGATCGTGTGGGCGCCGTCGCCGGCGACGTGCCCGGGCAGGCGCTGGGCCACGGCCAGCAGCCTGCCGTCCACCACCAGCAGGCGGTAGTCGTTGCCCTCCTGGAAGCTCTCGACGATCACCGTCGAGCAGTAATAGGCGGCGTGGTCGAACGCCGCCCGCACCTGCTCGGCGGTGCGCAGGCCGATGCTGACGCCCTTGCCGTGGTTGCCGTCGAGCGGCTTGACCACCACCGGGTAGCCGAGGCCCGCGGCCTCCGCCTCCGCCTCGTCGGCGTCGTAGACCCGCACCTGGCGCGGCACCGGCAGGCCGAGATCGGCCAGGATCTGGTTGGTGAGCCGCTTGTCGGAGGCGATCTCGACCGCGGTGTGACGGGTCTCGCTGGTGATCGTCGCCTGGATGCG
>DATKFK010001222.1:0-2230 GCA_035544375.1 Thermoanaerobaculia bacterium | reverse complement strand
CTGTCGGCCTGCTCCCCCGCCGCTGGCCGGGTAGGGTGGGGCAGGCTCGGTGGGCCTGTCGTCATTGTACGCCCCGCGGCGTTTGATTCCAAGGCACTCAGTCCGTAGAATCAGGGCGCCCTCCGCAGAGCCCTGGCGACTGCCATCGTCCTGCGCGCGCCGCTGATGATCACCGGTTACAACACCGACGTCCGCCACAACGAGGTGGTGTTCCACGTTCAGACCGAGGACAAGGGGGCGGCCAACCCCTTCATCGAGAGCCTCGTCTACGTCGGCGGCCAGGTGCTGGCCAGCAAGCGGGCCAACTACGCGGACCTGCTGGCGGCAGGGCGCGACGAGAAGGAGATCGTCGCGCTCATGGACCATCAGCACCGCACGATGATCGCCGCCATCCGCCACGGCAAGCTCGACGCCAAGCTGGCGGCGCTCATCCGCCCCAAGACCTCGCCGCAGCCGGTGCTCGAGCAGGTGCCCGCCGGCGGCAGGCAGGTGCCGGCGGGCGCCGGCGCGGCCAGCCGTGCGGTCAACCCGACAGCCACCCCGCGGGCCGTGCCCGTCCAGGCGCCGCCCGCCGAACGGACGCTCGACCAGGTCATCCTCGAGTACCTCACCAACGAAGCCGACCAGGAGCAGCTGGTGCTGGTGCTGGAGGCCGAGGCGGACCTCGCCCTGGGCCGCCGGGCCAGCCTGGCGCTGCGCACCAGCTCGAGCAAGAGCGGGCAACCGATCGCCGGCGCGCAGGTCTCGGTGCGCATGATCTCGACCATCGCCGAGCCCCGCGTGCTGGCGGTGGGGCGCACCGACGAGTATGGCGGCCTGCCGCTGCGCTTCGAGATCCCCGCCCTCGACCGCGGCACCGCGGCCTTGATCATCAGCGCGGTCAGCGCCATCGGCCGCGCCGAGCTCAAGCATCTGCTCTGAGGCAGCAGGCGGGCAGCACCCCCCACCCCCCAATGGACCCGATGGACCAGCCGCCCCGGCAACGTCTCGCCCTGTTGCTCAACGGCGAGCCTTACGAGGTCGCCGCGGGCTCGACCGTCCTCGACCTGCTGGCCGGCCTGGGCCGCGACCCGCGCAGCGTGGCGATCGAGCGCAACGGCGAGCTGCTGCCGCGCGCCGCTTATCCGCACACGCCGCTGGCCGCAGGCGACCGGCTGGAGGTGGTGCATTTCGTGCAAGGCGGGTAGGGGGGTGAGGGGTGGTGGTGGGTGGAGTGGGGCGCTCACCGCTTGGAATTGAGCGGCGAAGCGGGAGGTTGAACCAACGGAGCGCAGCGGTGTTGTCAGCAAACCGCCTCTTTGAGTATGATCCACGTGCAAAGGGCCGCTAGCTCAATTGGCAGAGCAGCAGACTCTTAATCTGCGGGTTCTAGGTTCGATTCCTAGGCGGCTCACCACTCCCTTCAACTCAGTCATCCTCAGTTGGTCCGCGAGGAGGACTTCACCGCGAAAGTGGCGGAACTGGTATACGCGCTAGACTTAGGATCTAGTCCCGAGAGATCGGGTTGGGGGTTCGAGTCCCCCCTTTCGCACCAACCCCGGGGGTCTGAGAGCGCATGAGCGTGGTGTTATCGACGAAGGACGTTGGCCCTTGGCGCAAGCAGCTCACCGTTGAGGTGCCGGCGCCGGCCGTGGAAGCCGAGACCGAGCGCGTGGTCCGCGAGCTCGGGCAGCGCGTGCGGCTTCCCGGCTTCCGCCGCGGCAAGGTGCCGGCCGAGCTGGTTCGCCGCCGCTTCGCCAAGGACATCGAGCGCGAGGTGATCGACCGGCTGGTGCCGCGCTACTGGCGCCAGGCGCAAGCCGAGAGCGAGATCGAGCCGCTGCTCCCGCCTTCGGTGGAGGAGGTCGGCGACTTCGAGCCGGGCGGGCCGCTGACCTTCGTCGCCACGGTCGAGACCCGTCCCCGCGTCGAGCTGGGCAACCTCGGCGACTTCCACCTCCCCGACCCCCAGGTGGAGCCGGGCGAGCTCGACGTCGACAAGGCGCTCGACGACCTGCGGATGCGCTTCGGCGAGTGGGTGCCGGTCGAGCGCCCGGCGGCGCGCGGCGACCTGGTCAACGCCCAGATCACCGAGCTGCCGCTCGCAGCGGGCGGCGCCGGCACCGGCGCCGCCGAAGCCCGCCACGGCGACGCCGGTGCAAGCGGCGGCGACGACGCGGCGGCAGAGACCGCGGCCGCGAGCGCCGCGAAAGAGCCCGCCGTCAATCCCGTCGAGTTCGAGGTCGGCGAC
>DATKFK010001221.1:0-5311 GCA_035544375.1 Thermoanaerobaculia bacterium | reverse complement strand
GCCCGAGAGCCGGCCGCCGCCCTCGCCCAGCGGCTCCAGCTGCAACAAGGCCGCGAAAAGGCACCGCCGCAGGCACAGGGTCACCCCTGCCCCAGCGCCGCCACCGTCGCCAGCTCGCCGCCTTGCGCCAACACCAGGGTCGCGAGCAACTGCGCCCACGCCGCTCGCCGTGCGCCGGCGAGGTGGCCGTCGAGCACCCCGCGCCCGAGGAGATGGCCGCCCGTTGGCGGCGACCTTGCGGAGGCCGCGGCGCTGTGCCGGGAGCTCGGCCTGGGGGAGGTGCTCGACAAGCTTCTCGCCGGCCTCGCGCGTCCGCGAAGGCGGCTACCAGAGCCAGGCGGCGGTTCGGTATTGGACGCCAAGCGCACAGTACATCGTCAGGTCGTGCGCCCAGTTGCGGCACTGGGCCTGGATCACCTGGTCGTCACCCGCGCGGAAAACCTCGGCCGGTTCGATCATCATCCATTGGAGATCGGCGTCCGGCGGGTTGGTGTGCCAGGGCCCCATCTCCTGTGGCCTCTGCCAGTCGCCGCGGGTGCGGTGGAAATAGCGGATGCCGACGAGCTCGGCCGAGGCAGGGATCACTAGGCGCACGGTGCGGGTCTTCTCGACGTTCTGGGAGACTCCGCGGGGGACCGTCGTCTCGGCGCAGAGCCAGTGCAGGGATCTCGCCGGGTCCTCGAAGGTGCCGGCGCGGTCGGCGCAGGAGCCGACGAGGGGGATGTCGCCGAACCGCTGGCGCGATGGAGCGTCGGCCGCGGGCGGCCAGGGGCTCGGGTCCTGGGCAGAGCCGGTGCCCGCGAGGATGGGATCGCCGTCGCGGAGGGGCAGGATGAGGTTGAGCAGCGTCTCTCCCTGGATGCCGGCATGCACGAGGCCGACGACCGCGCCGTCGCGGCGGATGACCGGTCCGCCGCTGTGGCCGGGGTTGACGGGGGCATCGACGTACCAGCGACCGTCGCGCCGGCTGGTATCGGTGATTCGACCGAAGGCGGGCACGATCGAGGTCACGGGCACCGGGAAGCCGAGCGCCAGAACCTGGTCGGGAGAACGAAGACCGGTGCCGGACGCCAGTCGGAAGTGTGGGTAGTCGTGCGCCACGACCAGTTTGAAGAGCGCGAGGTCGCGCAGGTCGTCGAGCGTCACCAGGCGCAGCTCTTGGGGCGGTGCACCGGCCGAACCCAGCGATCCGCGGTAGCGGAAGGTGGCGTCCGGGTTCACCTCCGCGGCATGCGAGACACCCAGGGTGTCGCGGCTGATCCCATCGGCCACGTGCGCCGCGGTGAGGACGTAGCCGTCCGGAGAGATCACGAAGCCGGTGCCATGAAAGGGCGCGGACGCGCCGTTCGGGAGAGTCTTGACCGTCTCGATGTAGACCACGGCGTTGGTCATCGCCGCGAGGTACCCGGCAAGCGTGGCCGTGGGAACCTGAGCGAAGGCCGCGCGCGCGGCGATCATGCCTGCGAAGAGCGTGGCGATTCGGAGAGGCCGTCGCATGGCTTTGCTGCCTCGGATCAGAACGGGCCCGGGCTGGAGAGGACGACCAGGAGCGGCGAGTGGAGCATCTGTTTCGGCGAGTACCAGAGCGCCCGCTTGGCGTTGGCGTTGCCGTCGAGCGCCTGACCGATGGCGCGCCAGACGCTGAACCAGGCGAGCTTCGAGCAGTAGAAGCCGTGCTCGTCGGCGAGGTCGAAGTTCCAGAAGAGGTAGGGCTTGCCGAGCTCGCCGCGCGCGATCGCCGCCACCTTGGCGCGCTGCTCGCGGGTTGCGTCCTTGAGGCGGGCATGCCAGACCTTCTCGCCAGGACGCCCGGCGAGCCACGCCCGGTAGGTCAGGTCGCGCACGCCCAGGTGACCCTGGTAGGGGATCGCCTCGATGACGTATGGGACGCCCTGGCGGACGTCAACGATCGCCACGTGGCCGGTGGCGACGACGGCGAGATCGCCCAGAGGCGTGACCGTCCCTTCGGGGCGATCGCTCAAGTAGAGGCCAAGGAAGGCGTCATAGGTGAGACTGCTGAGGATTCGGTACCGCTCCTTCTCCTGTGGTGTCAAGGCCGGCAGGTGCTCGAGGCGGGCAAGCTCGGCGCGGCGCTCCTCCTCCCAGCGCTGCCGATCGGCCGCGGCGGCGGCGCCTGGCCGCGAGTCGTAGGGCACCACACGGTTCGGCAGCTTGGGCCAGAGGAAGTCCCCGGTCTCGAGCGTCGAGGCGGGCGGGACGTCGGGCACTACGGTGGCCCTCGCCGCCGCTGGAGCAGCTGGGACGGCGAGGAAGACGGCGGCGAGGGCCACGCAAACACTGTGGAATCGGGACATGGGGCATCTCTCCGTGCCGGTTGATCGCATGGCCGCTGGTCGAGGCAGGGGCCGCGACCGGAGCGGCGACAGAGGGCCGCTCAAAGGCCGCACCCCGGGAAGGAGCCGCCGCCGCCTCCGGTGCGATCGTCGATCGCGAACCAGATGATCGGCTTCGGCTTGCCCTCGCTGACGCAGCCACTGATCGGGCCAAAGGTCTGGCTGTCGGTCGTCGTTTGGTCATTACCCTGGAGGTAGTTGGCGTACTCGATCAGCAGCTCGCCCTTCACCAGGGCCCTTGCGGCGTCCAGGCCCAGGGCGCCGTGCAGCGGGTCGACGCTCTGCAGCTGACGGGTAATGCAGCTGCGGAGCTTTTCTTCGAGTCCGTGGTGACCGCCGATCAGGAGTTCGAACCGATGCTGGACGTTCAACAAGGGGAGCGAGGCAAGCTCGACGCCGCACAGGATGGTCTGGTCGGTCGCATCCTCGGGACTCTCTCGCTTCCACACGTCCAGGTCCGGTGCGGTGAGGGTGACCTTCACCTTCCCCTCGCCGCTAACGTGGAGGTTGGCGGTGGCCACCCTGAACCACTTGCCGTGGTGCGGGCCATCCCTGAAGACGTAGGGTTCACTGGCCTCGAAGAGGGGCAAGTCCGTTCCGTCTTGGGTGGTGAGCTTCATGCGGTACTGCCAACCCTCCGGCGGCTCCCAGGCATGATGGTTGCGGTAGGTCTTTTGGTTGTAGACGCGCAGCTCGATCGGGTTGTCGCCCGCGATCAATGAGACCTCGATGGGGAGGGCCTTGTTCTGCGCGTCCTTCGGCGCGTTGCCCCAGCTGAGGAGCTGGCGGCCGTCCGGGACCGTCACCATCGCCAGATCGTCGTCGGCGAACTCGATCTGAGCCTTGACCGTGGCCGGCGGGCGGAGCGCATAGGACCCGATGTCGCCTTCTGACCATGGGGACTGGTCGCCACAGGTCGCGTGCTCCACTTCGGCGCGCACCCCCGTAAGCAGCTGCTGGAACGGGAGACCAGGATCCCTGAGATGTGCAAGCAGCGCCACGGTGTACGGCGAATTGCCGTCCACCGGGCCGCTTCCGGCGGACTGATCGTAGTGGGTCGAAAAACCCACGAAGCCAGAGAAGGACTTGTCCTGAACCCTCGCCATACCGGGATGCCAGCCGCTCGTTTTGCCAAGGCGTTTGCCCTCGACGATGAGGTCCTGGTTGTTCCTGCAGGCGTCGAGCAGGATGATCTTCTTCGTGACCTGGCGCGCAGCTCTCATCTCGAGGATCACCTGGCTCAGCTGCAGCAGACCATCTTTGGTGAACGACGCCCCTTTCGGCACCAGGTAGTCTTGGTTGTCCTGCTGGAAGCCGTGTCCCGAGAAGTAAAAGAGCGCCACCTCCACGTCGGGCTTGCCGATGTCACTCTTGAACTGCTTCAAAGCGTCCTTGATGTCGCCGATCTCGGCGTCGAGCACGGGCCCGGGGCGGTCGGCGGCGGGACCAACGAGGGTGAAGCCGAGCTGCTGGAGATAGCAGCCCATGTCCCTGGCGTCCTTCACCCCGCTCACCGCGTTCTGTCCGCCGTAGGCGGAGACCCCGATCACCAGAGCAAGGCGGTGGCCGGACACGGGGTCGCCGGCACAGCCGCTGTTCGCTGCGGTTTGGGTCTCGCGCGTGACGCGCTGGACGGAATCCGGATCACCCAGGCAGTCCGGGTCCGCGGAGGCGAGCTGCAGCGGCAGCGCAAGGAGCGCGAGCAGAGCCGCCGTGGCCGGCGCGAGGCTGGGAAGGGTGGGCATGGCAGTTTCCACCTCGATGTCAGTGAGGCGGGTCAGTTGGCGGGAGCGAAGTACGCTGCCATCGCGCAGACCGGATGGCTCATGATCAGCTTCGTCAGCTTGTCGCACTCGGGGGTCTCGACGTCGGACGACTTGGCCCAGACGGTGAACTTCACGTGCGGTAGCCGAACCTTGTCGCTCAGCCAGTCGGCAGGCGACGCCGGCGGATCTCTCGAGAGCAGGTAGAAGAGCGCAAAGTCGCGGCCGATGCCGTCGTCGCAGGGATCGTCGAGCTCGGTGGCCTGGCGACTATTCATGAACGTGATCGCCACCACGCCGCTCTGAGGCAGCGTGATGGCACGATCGTCACTGCCGTCGAGGTTGGTGAGGTGCAGCTTGAGCGGTCGCTGCGCGGAGACCTGGTACTGGGTGCTCACCAGCAGGGCCTGGGCCGTTCCCTGGCTGGTGTGCTGTGATGGGTCGTGCGAGTCCTTCAAGTGGCGGAAACCGAAGGAGTGAATGTTGTAGGTGTCCTTGTCCTGGTCTCGCGCCGCCAGCTTGCAGGCGGTGACGGAATCGAACGGGAACGTCATCCGGTCCAGGAGCAGGGACGGCGCGCCCGTGATGAACGTGGGGTCGAGCTTGCGCCCCGCAGTGCCCAGATTCGGTACGTAGGAGAAGTCGGGATAGTGGCTCGCCGGGAGCTCCTTGTCCTTTGGCGGGACTGCAGTCGGCAGGCCCTGTGGCTGCGGCGAGATGGACGGCTCGAACCAGATCTTCTTGCGCACCGGCTGGCACTCGCAGCGGGGCGTGCCCTGCCCGGGAGTGATGGACGTACACCCGGCCACCGCATCGCACTCGCCCTGGGTGCCGTCGGGGATCGGCATGCGGAGCATCGGGTCGTGGTGCTTGACACACGAGAGATCGGACGGCAGCTTGAGCTTGTCCAGCTGCTCCTGCCTCGCATCGACGGCGAGTGCTACCATCTGGTTCGCCTTGCCATCTCCGCCGGTCAGCGGCACGAGGGCGATGAGCCCATGTAGAAAGAGCTGCACGGTCACGCTGGTCATCTCGGCCTCCATCGTCGGCGCCGGGCCGGCCGCCCCGCGCCCGGCCGCAGTGCGCGGCCGTGTCGTTTGCATGGAGAGACGGACCTGACCCGGGAATTCCTCGCCCGCCCGCCGGCGGGGCGCGGCGGTGCTCGCTGGCGCCGCGTGGCGCTCGGCCTGCTGC
>DATKFK010001220.1:0-3066 GCA_035544375.1 Thermoanaerobaculia bacterium | reverse complement strand
AACGGTCGCTGACGGCGCTCGAGGTGGCCTGCCGCCGGGGGGCGGCGCCGGCAGCGGCGCCGGCGGCCGCGGCACAAGGCGTGTCGCCGGATGGCGCGCGCCTCTCCTCGGAGAGCGGAGACGTCGCGCGCCGGATGGGCTCCCTCGCGGCCACCATGCAGCGGCTGAGCGGCACCTACGGGCGGGAGGCCGCGCGGGCACAGCTGGGCGGGGGGCTGAGCGCCGAGCAAGCGCAGCAGCTGCGGCGCATCGCCCAGGCGGCGCGGCGGTGGCGGGCGCAGGTGGCGGCGGTGGCGGCGGCGGCCCGCCAGCAGGGGGACACCGCCTTGCAAAGCGAGCTGGCGAGGCTCGATGCGCTCCTGCAGCAGCTGGCCACGACGCAGAGCATGACGCTCGCCGCCTACCTGGCGGCCATCCAGGCGAGCAACCAGGCGCTGGCGCTGTGGGCCGGCAACGCCGCCTACCTCGAGCCCGGCGAGCAGCAGGCGTGGCAGCAGGCCGACGCCGGCGCGGAGGACCTGACCACCGCCGCGGACACCGGGTTCGTGTTCGGTGCCGACCTGAGCGGCGGCAGCTCCTGGGCCTACGCCGAGGGAGCGCCTGGCGGCGGTTTGGGCGCCGGTGGTGCGGGCACGGGCGCGGTTGCCGGCGATGCGGGGACGGCGGGCGGCGACGAGGGGGCCGCGGCCGGCGACCTGGGGGCCGGCGGCGAGCCGGCGATGCAGGGCGGGCCGGATATCCCCGAAAGGCGCGACGATGGCGCCTTGGGCGATGCGGCCAGCGGCCCCGGCCAAGCGGCTGGCGGTGCCGGCGACGCGGCAGGCGGTGTGGGCCAGACGGCTGGGGGTGCCGGCAATGCGGCCGGCGGTTCGGGCCAGACGGCTGGCGGTGGCGGCGATGCGGCAGGCGGTGTGGGCCAGACGGCTGGCGATGCGGCAGGCGGTGCGGGTGAGATGGGCGATGGTCCCGCGCTGGCCGGCACCTCCCCGAACGGTCCGGGGGGGCCGTCGCCGTCCGCCGCTGCCGGGGCTCCCGGGGGAGCCGGCGCCGCCGATGCCGCCTGGGTCGTCATCCATGGCGGTCCTGACGCCGGCTGGGGAACCGAAGAGACGCCGGCCGCGGGCGGTGCGCCGTCGTTCGCGCTGCAGCTCGGCGAGGCGGACGACCCGGTTGGGGGCAGTGTCGACGACGATGCGGCGGCGGGCGAGACCGACACCCTCGATTGGGAGGAGGTCTGCCGCCCCTGGCAGCCGAGGCCCGGCTACGAGAGCGTCTGCGCCGTGCCGCCGGCCGGCGCCCCGGAGACATGACCAAGAGGTACGTGCACGGCCATCACCATCGGGAGCAGGAGCGCCTGCACGACCGGGCCGGAGCCCTGGTCGAGCTGCTGCACTCCAACACCGCCTATCCCCGCGCAGCCAGCCATGGTGCCCCGGCCTGCTCACTGATGCAGGCGCGGTGCTAGGCAGCCGAGAGTCGCTTGACGCGCAGCGAGGCGCGCTTCTTCTCCGCCTGCCAGAGGTCGTACTGCAGTTGCTGAGCAAGCCAGCTCTCGGCAGTGGTGTCGAACGCCAGCGACAGCCGGACCGCCATCTCGGGGCTGATCGCGGAGCGGCCGTTGACGATCGCCGACAGCGTCCTGCGGCTCACTCCCAGCGCCCCCGCGGCGCCCGTGACGGTCAAGCCAAGCGGCTCCAGGCAGAGGGACCTGAGCACTTCCCCAGGATGGGGCGGATTGTGCATCTTCATCGTCGCCGGCCCTCAGTGATAGTCCTCGTAGTCGACCTGATCCACGTCGCTTCCGACAAACACGAACGTGACCCGCCAGTTGCCGCTCACGCGGACGGACCAAGTCCCGCGGCGGTCTCCTTTCAGCGGATGCAGCTGGAGGCCCGGCAGGCCCATATCCCTCGGCTCCCTGGCCACGTTCAGCCTGCCTAAGATCAGCCGTAGCCGTTCCGCATGATCGGCCTGTACCTTGGAGACCTTCCCGGCAGTGAACAGAAGCTCGAGCCCCTTATGCCGGAAGCCGCGGATGGCCACCAGGGCAGTGTAACCCCTCGCTTCTCGGCCCACAAGACCACAGTGCCAGCCATCCGTTCATGAGACACCGAAGTTGATCGCACCGCTCAGGTGGGCGCCAGGCGCGCGTACATCCTGACGATCCGAGGCCCGTCGCGAAGGCAACCCGACAGGCGCGGGCGAACCCGAACGGCTCGAGCAGCCGCGTGATCAGGTGCTCCCATCGGGTAGCGGGCCGCCCAGCTGAGCTAAGATCCCGGCACCCCGGAAAGCCACGGGCTGGACAGGAGGTCGGACGAGGCATGGGCATCTTGAGCGGCACGGTCAGCGTGACGCGGTACAACGTGGCGGTGCCGCAGGGCGGGCCCGATTTCGAACGCGCGCCCTTCCACGAGATCGAGCCGGGGTCGGAGGTGCGCGAGCGCGCCGGGTTCGTGCCCTTCGAGCTCGACGCCCCCTACGAGGTGGGCAAGGGGCGCTATGCCTTCCGGGTGCGCATCGACCGGCTGCGGCCCGACGCCGTCGCGGTGCGCGAGCGGGTGCGGGAGCTGGTCAAGGCCGAGATGGAGGCGACGGGGGCGCCGTTCGTCGGCGCCAAGGGCCGGCGGCGGCTGCGGGAGCTGGCCGAGCAGGAGCTGATCCGCCGCCAGGCGCCGCGCACCACCATCCTTGAATGCTGCATCGACGGCAACCTGCTGTACGTCGGCAGCACCGCCAAGACCTGGCTGGGGATCGTGCTGGCGCTGCTGCGGCAGGCAGGCGTGGCGGCGGAGCTGAAGGCGCCCTGGCTCGACGACGCGCCCGAGGCCGACGAGGCGAGCGATATCGTGCTGCCGTCCGCGCCCGGCGAATCGGTGCTGGGCTGCCGCTTCCTGCGGGCGCTGCTCGACGAGCCCGAGGTGATGGTCGAGCCCGAGAAGGGCAACGTGCGCCTGGCCACGCGCGAGGCGCGGATCACCTTGACCGGCGGCGTGCTGCGCGACCTGCTCCGTTATCTCGAGGAAGGCGCCGAGATGCTGTCGGCGAA
This sequence comes from Thermoanaerobaculia bacterium, assembly GCA_035544375.1. Taxonomy (GTDB): domain Bacteria; phylum Acidobacteriota; class Thermoanaerobaculia; order Multivoradales; family UBA5704; genus JASLEW01. Next base: position 17 of record DATKFK010001220.1, on the reverse strand, counting down.
GCTGCTGCTGGGCCCGA
>DATKFK010001219.1:0-2443 GCA_035544375.1 Thermoanaerobaculia bacterium | reverse complement strand
GCGGCGTGAGCTGCTGGTTCCCCGCCTCAATCAGCTGCCGGGCTTCCGCTGCCAGCCGCCGGCTGGCGCGTTCTATGCTTTTCCGGATGTCTCGGCGGCCTACCGGCCAGGCCGCCAGGGGTCGGTGGAGTTCGCCGAGTTCCTGCTCGAGGAGGCGCGCGTGGCGGTGGTGCCCGGGGCCGCCTTCGGCTCCGATGCGCACATCCGCATCTCGTTCGCCTGCTCGCGCGCCGAGCTGCTCTCCGGGCTCGAGCGGCTGGCCGCGGCGCTCGCCTGAGCCCGGCCGCGGGCGACGCGCCTCCCGCCCGCCCACGGGCGAGGCAGGGAACACCGATCTGCAGGCCGCGTTTGTACATAGAGATGCCGCGACACGAAGGAAATCGCCATGGCCAGGGATGGTGACGAGCGGAACCATGGGGCCGGACCGGCGCCGGCCGGCGCCGCGGGCACGGCCCATGCCGCCGCCGCCCGCGGCCCGGCGGGCGCGCTGCTGTGAGGGGCCTGGACTGCGGGGTGAGGGAGCGATGAGAGGGTCGAGACCGGCGGTGCGGAGCGCGGCGGCGATTGCGGCGATGGCGGCGGTCCTGGTGACTGTCCTGGCACCGCGGGCCTTTGCCGCCCCGGCTGCCACCGAGGCCACCGGGGCCGGCGGGGCCGCCGCCGCGGCCGATCATCGGCAGCAGAACAAGGTCCTGGCGCGCCGCTACCTGACCGAGGTGCTGGCGGCCGGCAAGCTGGACAAGCTCGACGAGATCGTCGCCAGCTCGTTCGTCGATCGCTCGCCGAACGCCGCCGGCAGCCTGCGCGGTCCCGACGCCGCGCGCCAGGCCCAGAAGCGGCTCCGCGAGCTCTTCTCGAAGGTCGAATACTCGCCGCAGGCGCTGATCGCCGAGGGTGACCAGGTGGCGGCGCGCTACGTGGTGCTGGCCACGCTGAAGCCCGAGCGCGGCGCGCCGGCTCCGCCGCCGCTGCTGCTCAACGGCATCGCCCTGTTCCTCGTCCGCGCCGGCAGGATCCAGGAGGTCTTCATCCTCAACGACCAGCTGGGGCTGCTGCGCCAGCTCGGCTACACGCTGGTGCCGCCCGGCGGCGGCGGTGCGGCGACCCCGGCGCCGTCGGCTCCCGACTCGCGGATCTCGAAGCCGCCGTCGCCAGGGTCGCCGCCTCCTGGATCGTCGCCGCCCAGCCCGCCGCCGGCGTCACCGCCCGCCTCGCCGCCCCCGGGGCAGGTGCGCTGAGCGTGCCGGGCGCCGGCAGCGGTGCGGCGCGGGGGCTGCCTGCCGGCGTCCATCCGCTGCGCGGGGTGATGAGCGTCTGTCACCTGTTGGTGGATCAGGACGGCGACCGCTCGGCCTGCCTGATCGATACCGGTCTCTATGGCGAGCTGCCGCTGTTGCGGCGCCGCCTGCGCCGTCTGGGGCTCGGTCGGGACTCGGTGAAGGCCATCCTGCTCACCCACGGCCATCTGGACCATACCGGCAACCTGTGGGCGATCCGGCAGTGGACGGGCGCCAAGGTGTTCGCGCACGCCAAGGAGGAGCTGCACGTCCGGGGCACCTATCCCTACCGGGGCGTCAGCCGCTGGTGCGGCAGGATCGAGGCCTTCGGCCGCGGCGTGCTGCGGTACCGCGCCGCGCCCGTCGATGCCTGGTTCGACGAAGGCGACCTGCTGCCTTTTTGGGGCGGCCTGAAGGTGGTGCACCTGCCCGGGCACACCGAGGGCCACTGCGGCTTCTACAGCGCCGCGCACGACCTCCTGTTCACCGGCGACCTGTTCGCCAGCTACTACTTCAATCTCCATCTGCCGGCGCCGATCCTCAACAGCGCGCCGCAGCTGATTCCCGGCAGCCTGCGGCGGGTGCGGGAGATGTCTCCCGGGCGCATCGTGCCGAACCACTACGACTTCCCGGACGGCCGGCTGCACCGGCGCCGGTTCGACCGCCTATGCCACAGGGTGGTAGGGCCGGCCCCTGCCCAGCCCGCACCAGTCCAGCCTGGCCCGGTCGAGGCCGGCCTGCCCGAGACGGGTCCGGTTGCCTTCGGGCCGGCCCGGCCGGGCGATGCGGGGCGTTGAGGTGGCGGCCGCCGCCTGGCTTGCCGCCGCCGTCGCCGCCTTGCCGCCGGGCGCCGACGAACGCGCGCCGCTGTGGCTCCTCGCCGGCCTGCTGGTGGCCGCCGGCATCGCCGGCACCGTGGTGCCGCTGGTGCCGGGTGCGCCGCTGGTCTTCCTCGGCCTGCTGCTGGCGGCCTGGATCGACGACTTCCAGAAGGTCGGAGCGGTGACGCTGACGGTGCTCGCGCTGTTGACGCTGGGGTCGTTTGCCATCGAGCTGTGGGCGGCGCGCCACGGCGCTCGCCGGGTGGGAGCGAGCGGCCTGGCCATCTTCGGCGCCGTCGTGGGCAGCCTGGTCGGGCTGTTCTTCTCGCTCCCCGGGGTGGTGCT
>DATKFK010001218.1:0-3106 GCA_035544375.1 Thermoanaerobaculia bacterium | reverse complement strand
CCAAACCGCCAGCCGTCCCCCGCCGCCGCACTCGCGCTCGCCGGACCGGCGTCCAGCCCGCTCCATCCGCAGCGGCCGCACCGGCCGGCGCCCTGACGTTCCTTGTCGCGATCGGCGCCGGCACGGCGGACCACCTTGGTGCGGGCCGCCGCCGGCGCTCGCGGCCGAGCAGGGTGAAGAGCGCTCCTGCGAGCGCTCGCCGTGGACGGCGAGCGCCGGCACGGGATGGTCTCGACAGCGGCAGCGGTAGCACACCTTGCAGGGTTCCAGGGAGGGCCGGACGAGTCCCCCCACTCGGAATGCGACCGCACGGCCCGTGACGGCCCTCTGCGGCAGCTGGCAGAAGCCCGACGTGGGCCGGCCCTCCGCTGGAGCTCTCGAAGGCATCGTCCAGGTCGCCGTCCGCTGGGCGGCCTGGACGGCATGAATCCCGACCGGTCTCACCGGCGGCGGCCAGTTCTCGCCACGCCGGCGCGGCCGGCCACTCACTACAGCCCGTCACGAGAGAAAGGAGCGAGCCATGGGAGACAGGACCACCGTCTGGATCGAGGTCCTCGCATCCGCCCGTCCGTCCGTCGAGGAAGCCTTCTGTCAGCAGGCCGACGACGATCTCGAGGGCGAACTCCCCGGAACGGTACGCCTGGCGTTCAACGACGTGGACGGCGGCGGGTTCGATCTGCTGTGCGAGCTCGCGAGATCAGGGATCGTCTTCCGCGGTTCGCACGACGACGGCATCGAGTACCCCGGCATGACCTTCGCCGCCCACGACGGCACCTTCGCCGAAACCCGCTCGTGGCAAGGCGAGCTCGTGGTCGAGATCGATCCCACGACCTGCGAGCCGAGGGCGAGCGACCTCGCGGCGGCCAGGCACTGGCGTCAGATCGATGACCAGGTCATCGCCTCTTTCACCCGCTGCGGGCATTAAAGCCGCAGCCGCCGGCAGGCCGCGTCACCGCGGGAGTCCAATGTCGCGCCCAGGGCCGCCGCCATCGGGGCGCCGCGGACCGCGTCGCGCGGCCGCAAGAGGAGGAACGGCACGCGGCCGCCGAGCGGCCCTCGGGATCGCGAGAGCGTTGCCTCGCCTGGCGGCGAGCGCCGCCGTCGACTCCACGGGTCGCGCGCCGCCGCAGCCAGCGACGTGCGCGCCACACTCGGCACCTCCATCCGACCGCGAGGAGAAGAGCCATGATCGACGCTAGCCAGCTTTCCCGTGCCGTCCTGGAGGACGCCCTCGGCCAGATCGCCGACCGCCTCTTCCTCGACATCAACCCAGTCGGCTGTCCGGCCGAGCTGCGCGACCAGGACGTCTACAACCCCGACAAGGACTGGGACATCGACGACCTGGAGTTCATCGCCGGCCTCCTGCGCACCGCCGGCCTCGCGCCCGACCGTCTCGGAGACCAGCCGCCGCGGGACGACCCTCCGGCTGCGTCCGGACCGCATCCGCGGTGCCGGCCGGCGCCGGCCGGCCGGGTTGCCGCGCCGCGTCCGTGTGACCTTCGATCTCAGCCTTGAGCTGCAGCTCACTCGCCGCCAGGCGCGCCACGCCGGCTCGGATGAGTTCCGGGCCAGGCTGCGCAGCGCCCTCGCGCATTCCACCGCCAGGGAAGCCTTGAGCGAGGCGCTCGACGCCGACGTCCTGCGCCTCGCTCTCCGTCCAGACTGACGCGGCGGCATCCCCATGACGCGCTCCACCATGAGCGGCAGCGCCGGGGCAGACCTTGGTCGTGGACCTCTCGCTACTTCCAGTGAGCGCCGGCGAGCAGGGCGGGTCAAGCGACTTACAGCCTGGCCCGACTCGTCATCCGGCTCCCGGGCCTAGGTGTCCGCGATGCTCGCCAGGGCTCTGGCCGGGTCATGGCAGGTCTTGACCGCGCCCGTCGCCATATCCGTTACCGTCAGCGTGGAGGTCCACGTCCGAGTGCGCGCCGTCGAACGAAGCCGACCGCCGGTTACCGCGAAGGGACGTCCCGAGGAGAGCCAAACACCTGCTCGAAGGCCGCGACGGTCTCCGCGATCTCCTGCCGGCCTGGCGAGCCGTAGGTGATCTCGACCCGCTGGGAGAACTTGAGGTAGACCAACCAAAGCAGGGTGTCAAACGGGAACGCAAGAGCATCCGCCGGAGGGGCCTTGCCGGTGAGCAGCCGCACCGCAAGGGCAACCACGCCAGCGGCCGTCACCAGCAGGCACCAGCGGGTCGCAGAGCGCGGGGCGCGCGGATCGATGCGCAGCAGCAGCCAACAGCTCGCCAAACCGAACAGACCGAGGCTGCCGATGATCAGGCCGGCGATGTTCGCGGTCGCCAGCAGGTAGGGCTGGAAAATCCTGATCCCCTCGCGGAGGAAGTCGACCGAGTGGGATCCGATCGCGTAGATCATCAGCGCCAGGAGTCCCCCTACGCCGCGTAGCCGGTCTTCGGGCGGATCGGGCGGATCGGGCGTCTCCTCCACCGCTTCGGGGATGGGCTGCCGGCACTCCAACTCGTGCCTCAGCGCCACCAGCGCTTCCGGCCTGTAGTCCGCGGCGTCGACCGTCGTGGCTCGCACCAGGTCGGCGGTTTCCCACCTTCGGTAGCGGGAGGCGAGCTCCTGATCGATCGGTTCGGCCATGGTGTTTCAGCGCATGCCTGCAAGAGATTCTGCGCAACCATTCTATCACCCGGCCGGCGGCGCCTGGTCAAGGGCCCGGCCGACCGGCGACCGGGGCGACGGTTTTCGGTTCAGTCCCGGGCCAGGATCCGGCGCGGTAGGCGTTGCCAAGGCGCGCCGAGCCGCTCCGGCGAAGGTCGTAAAGACCCCCGAACGCTCTCTCGGCGCTTGCGCTATCGTCGAAGCGGCCGGACTCGCCGCCGTCGCCGCCCCGACGCCGCTCGAGAAGCTCACGCTCATCGACCACGCCGTCCAGCGCTAGGCCCCAGCCGCCGCGGCCGCCAGCCCCGAAGCGCCCTGACCCTCGCCCAGCGACCCTCGTCCGCTCGCGCCCGGCCGCAATGGCCGCCGCGCGCCCAGCCATCGTCGTCCAGGCGGACGAGCGGCAAGGCCCTCCGGTCGAGCGCTCGCCGTGCCGGCGAGCGCCATCTCGCCCGTCGTGGGTGGTGGGTCAGTTT
>DATKFK010001217.1:0-2896 GCA_035544375.1 Thermoanaerobaculia bacterium | reverse complement strand
GGGCCGTCTCCCCCGGCGTCCCGGCTTCCTTGACCGGGCTATGCCCGGAGGGCTGTGGTTCGCCGCCCGAGCTGGTCAAGGCGGGTGATCGCGCCGTGTTCCTCAACCGCGCTCCGAACGACGTGGTCCCCGACTTCGAGTTGTGGAGCACCGACGGCACGCCGGCCGGCACGCTGGAGCTCAAACCTTCGATCTGCTCCCCGGCAACGGGTTGCAGCAGCTATCACAAGGATGTGATCGGCCTGGGCGGCGCCGCCTATTTCATCGCCAACGACGACCCTTTCACCGGGAGCGGCGAGCTGTGGCGAACCGATGGCACTCCCGCCGGCACGGTGCGCTTCACCGACCAGCTGACCACCGCCGAAGGGGAGTTCGGCGGCGGGCCGAACCTGGGACTGCTCCAGAACAGGGTGCTCTTCGCCGGCGGGCACTACGTCGGCGGAGGAGCGACGTTCGAGCTGTGGATCAGCGATGGCACCGCGTCCGCAACCCATCAACTCACCTTCCGGAGCGATCCCGTGTCCTCGTCGCCGAGCAGCCTGGTGGCGCTCGGCGACCAGGTCTTCTTCGTGGTCCATCTTGGCGATCTGCCCTCCGGCACGCAGGCCTACCTGGCGCAAGCCACCGGCAGCTCGGCGAGCGTCCTGCAGGGACCGGGCGGCTTTCTGGGCAACGACCAGCAGATCGCTCCGCCCACCTTGCTGGCCGCCGCCGGCGCGGTCTTCTACGTCGCCGGCGACGGCAATCTCTGGCGCTCCGACGGCACGGCGCCCGGCACCCTGGCGCTGACCCAGCAGGCGGTGACCGCCAACGTTCCCGCGGTCGCTGCCGGCGGACGGGTCTACTTCGCAGCCGCCGGCGACGCGCCCGCCGGCGCGGTCTGGAGCAGCGATGGCACGCCGGCAGGCACTGGCAAGCTGTTCGACCTGCCGGCGACGCTGAACTTCCTGCACGACCTGCAGGTCCTCGGCGGGAGCTTCTACCTGGTGGGCGAGAACGAGAGCGGAGTGGGCCTCTGGCGGAGCGACGGCACCGCCGGCGGCACCGTGCGCCTGACCGACGTCCAGCCCGGATTCCTGGCGGCCGGCGAGCACCTCGGCCTCGTCGAGTTGGGCGGCGTCGTCTACTTCGCCGCCGTGGGGAGCTCAGGCAAGAGCCTGTGGCGAACGGATGGCACGCCGGCGGGGACCTTCGAAGTGACGCAGGGAGGCAACCCTTTCCTCGATCCGAAAGACCTGGTGGTGGCCGGCGGCGCGCTCTATTTCTTCGCCGGCGCGTCCACGTTGTGGCGCACTGATGGCGGCGGCGCGGGTCCACAGGCCCTCCATGACTTCCTCGGGGATCCCGGCGGCCTCACCCCGTTTGGCGGCGGCGTTGCCTTCTTCGGCGATGACGGCATCCTGGGGAACCAGCCGTGGCTCAGCGACGGCACACCCTCGGGCACCCACCCCATCGAGGACGTCAACAGCGGCCCCGAAGGCTTGGAGCCGAGCGACCTGACCGTGGCGGACGGACGCCTGTTCTTCGCCGCCAACGACAGCGTGCACGGCAGGGAGCTGTGGGAGAGCGACGGCACTGCCGCCGGCACGCGGATGGTCCAGGACATCAACCCCGGCCCGGACTCGTCGAGCCCGTCGGGCATGACCGCGGCTGGCGGCTTGCTGTACTTCGCCGCCGACGACGGCCTGGCCGGCCGGGAGCTGTGGGCGCTGCCCTTGAGCAGCGCCGCGGCGGGCTGTCGAGCGTCGGCGACCGCGCTCTGCCTCGCCGGCAGCCGGTTCAAGGTCGAGGCCGTCTGGCGCGACTTCCAGGGCAACAGCGGCGCCGGTAATGCCGTCCCCCTGACCGGGGACACCGGCACGTTCTGGTTCTTCAGCCCCGACAACGTCGAGGTGATCGTCAAGGTGCTCGACGGCCGGCCGGTCGACGGCCATTTCTGGGTGTTCTACGGGGCCCTCTCGAACGTCGAGTACTCCCTGACCGTGACGGACACCCAGACCGGTTTGACGCGGCGGTACTTCAACCCGCTCGGACAGCTGGCGAGCGTCGGCGACACCCATGCCTTCGGTCCCCTGGGCGCCAGCTCGATCGGCGCTCCGCCCGCGGGCCCGGCATCGGCGCCGGCGCCGGTGCGGCCTGCCGCGGCTCCCGCCGGCGCGGGGGCAATGTTGAGCCGGGTGACGCCGGCGGCGGCGAGCCGGGCGATCGGGACCGCGGCGAGCGCGGACGCGGGCGGCGCTTGCCAGCCTCTCCCGCGGCAGCTCTGCCTCGGGGGCGGCCGCTTCGCGGTCCGCGCTGCCTGGACCGACTTCAGCGGCCACAGCGGCGCCGGCATGGCCGTGCCGCTGACCGCCGGCACCGGCTATTTTTGGTTCTTCGGCCCCGCTAACGTCGAGACGGTGATCAAGGTTCTCGACGGCCGCCCGGTCAACGGGCATTTCTGGGTGTTCTATGGCGCCTTGTCCGACGTGCGGTACACCCTGACGGTCACCGACACCGTCACCGGCAAGGTCAAGACCTACACCAATCCAGCGGGTCAGTTCGCGAGCGTCGCCGACACCTTGGCCTTTTGATCGTCACGATCGGACCGCCCAGCTGGCCGAGGCACGCGCCGCCGGGATGCAAGCCGTCTCCGGGTCTTCAGGGGTTGCTGGCGGGTCGCGCCGAGAGGCGACACCGCTGCGGGAGCGCGTCCAGGCTTCCTCACCGACGCTCCGCCACCAAGGAAGAGGTATGTACTTTCCGCGCCACCGCCGAGCTCTCGGCGGATGACTTCCCGCAGTGCTGTGAACGCTTCATGCTTGAGCTTGCGGAAGGCGCCATTGCTGGGGAGCTGCATGGCCTGTTGAATCTGCGCAGGTGACAGGCACTCAACGAGATCGAGGACGATGAGGTG
>DATKFK010001216.1:0-2777 GCA_035544375.1 Thermoanaerobaculia bacterium | reverse complement strand
GGCGCCAGGACCGGCAGCTTCATCTCGGGCGGCATGCTGACCAGCGCTGCCAGCAGCCCGGGGGTGGTCACGACGGCGATCGCTGCTGCCCAGATCGCCAGTTGGGTCAGCGCCACCAGGCAGATGCCGCCGAGCTTGCCGAGCATCAGCTCGGTCGGCTTGACCGCCGCGGCGAGCACCTCGATGATGCGCGAGCTCTTCTCTTCGAGCACCCCCTGCATCACCTGGTTGCCGTAGAGCAGGATGCCCATGTAGAGCATGAAGAACAGCACGAAGGCGAGGAAGAAACCTGGAGCGCCGCCCTCGGCCCTGCTGCCGGTCGCCGAGATGCGCACGGTCTGCGCCTCGAGCGGCCGGACGAGCTTGGCGATGGTGACCGCGTCGTAGCCGGCCTGGCGCAGGCGCCATTTCCCGACCACCTCGGACACCCGCTGCTTCAGCACCTCCTGGGTGATCACGTTCGACAGGCTTTCGGCGTGGTACTCGAAGCGATTTGCCGCGAGACCGTCCCGGCCGACCCAGATCCAGGCGCCGATCTCTCGCCGCCGCACCATGGCGTCGAGCTCGGCGCGCTGGGCCGCCTGGGCAGCTGCGCCGGCGGCGGGCGGCACCAGGCGAACCACGAAACGCACCTGGGCGTCGCCGCCGCCGCGCCGGCGATGGGCGGCCTCGCCGTCGTTGCTGCCGGTCGAGACGGCGTCCAGAAGCTCGCGGCCGAGCCCGCTGCCGGTCGCGTCCACCACCGCCAGCCGCTGCACGGTGCTGGTCTTCGACATCAGGAGCGACGGTCCCAGGACCACCGCGCCGATGAAGGCCGGGACGGCGACGGTGGCGATCCAGAAGCCCTTGCTGCGGATGCGCGCCAGGTACTCGCGCTTGCCGATGATCGCGGCGTGCTCAAGCCGCATCGCGCACCGCCTTGATGAAGATGTCCTCGAGGTCCGGCTCCTCGCTGCGGAACTCCCGCACCTCGAGGAAGTCGACCAGCCGGCGCAGCAGGGCGGGCCCCGAGGCGCCGGGCGCCAGCAGCAGCCGGACGGTGGTTTCCGGCGCCTGCATCACCTGCGGCGCCTGCTGTGCTGGCGGCGCCTGTGGTGCTGGCGGCGCCGTTGGTGCTGGCGGCGCCAGGGGGCCGTCTTGCGGGCCTGCCGCGGGGCGCAGGTGCGGCGGGCCCGGCACGTCCCGCGGGATGACGACCTCGACGCCCGGCAGGGCCTTGATCCGCTCGAGGTCGCCGGCCTTCATCGGCGCCGCCAGCCGGTAGGAGTTGCCGCCTGCCTGGCGCTTGATCTCCTTGAGCTCGCCGTCGAGCACCAGGCGGCCGCGGGAGATCAGGCCGATGTGGTCGCACAGCTTTTCGGCCTGTTCCATGCCGTGGGTCGAGAACAGGATGGTCTTGCCCTGCTGGCGATAGTCGAGCAGGAGCTGCTTGAAGAGCCCCTGGTTGATGGGATCGAGGCCGGAGAACGGTTCGTCGAGGACGAGGACGTCGGGCTCGTGCAGCACGGTGCCGATCAGCTGGACCTTCTGCTGCATGCCTTTCGACAGCTCCTCGACCTTCTTGTGCCCCCAGTCGGCCAGCTCGACGCGCTCGAGCCAGCTCTCGATGGCCGGCAGCGCCCGGCGGCGCTTGAGGCCGTGGATCTCCGCCAGGAACAGGAGCTGGTCGACCACCGTCATCTTGCGGTACAGCCCGCGCTCTTCCGGCAGGTAGCCGAGCCGCTGCAGGTCCTCGGGCCGGCGCGGGCGGCCGAACAGCAGGACCTCGCCCGAGTCGGGGGCCAGGATGTCCATGATCATGCGCAGGGTCGTGGTCTTGCCCGCGCCGTTCGGCCCCAGCAGCCCGAAGATGACGCCCGCCGGCACGGTCAGCGACAAACCGGCCACCGCCACGAAGTCGCCGTAACGCTTCTCCACCTGGCGCAGCTCGAGAGTGGCGGTCATGGCGTCCTCCCCGGACGATACTCTATGCGGACGGCGCCGCGCTTGATACCTTCATGCCCTCATGTGATTGGGCACCTCGGCGGCTCCCGGAGCGAATGCAACTTTTGGCGGGCCGCCGTCGTAAGGAAGAGTGAGCCAGTCGGGCAACACCGCCGGGCAAACGTCCCCGGCGGGGAACTTCCGCCAACTGCCAAACGCTGGCCTGGCGCTGGCTTGACGCCGGCCTGACGCTGGCCTGAAAAGCTACCGCAGAAAACCAGGAGGATTTCATGATTTTTCGCAAGACGCTCGCATCCGTGCTGCTGGCCGGCTTCGCCGCGGCGGCGCTGTCCGCTCAGACTGCCGACGAGGTGGTGGAGAAGCACATCCAGGCCAAGGGCGGCAGGGACAAGATCAAGTCGGTCAAGACGCTGCGCCTCACCGCCAAGATGAGCATGGGGCAGGGAATGGAGGCCCCGGTGGTCATGGAGCTGGTGCCTCCCGAGCACAAGCTGCGCATGGAGTTCACCATCCAGGGGATGACCGGCATCCAGGGGTACGACGGCACCACCGGCTGGCAGATCATGCCGTTCCTGGGCAAGACCGAGCCCGAGCAGATGACCGGCGACGACCTCAAGGAGGCCAAGGAGAACGCCGATCTCGTCGAAGGTCCGCTCTTCAATTACAAGGAGAAGGGCAACAAGGTGGAGTACCTCGGCAAGGGCGACCTCGAAGGCACGCCGGTGCAAAAGGTCAAGCTGACCGAGAAGGACGGCGACGTCACGACCATCTACTTCGACGCCGACAGCTACCTCGAGCTCAAGAACGAGACGACGCGCAGCATTCGCGGCCAG
>DATKFK010001215.1:0-2207 GCA_035544375.1 Thermoanaerobaculia bacterium | reverse complement strand
TGGGCCGGCGCCGAGGCCTGCCCCGGCGCTGCCGAGCCGGGTGGCGTGCCCCATCCAGTCCCCGAGGTCGGTGCCGCGGACGGTGTTGCCCGGGCCGGGTTGGTCGTCGTCACGAGGGTCGGCATCGGTGGGGCCGGCGTGCCCGGAGGGGAAGCGGTTTTCGACGGGTCCTCCGACGCGGTCGGGTTCACCTGAACGATGCCATCCTGCACGTTGGCGCCGGTCGACAGGGTCTGTATCGCGGACTTGGAGGTGGCCGTTGGACCGGACGCCTGATTGGCGGGGGCGGCCATCGGTGCGGACGGATTGACGTCCATGTCGAGCTCGCCCGACTGGTGCGCCGCCGCTGCCCCCGCCGCCGCAGGTGCGGCCGGGCTGGAATCCATGTCCAGGCTCTGCGCCCGCGCCGCGCCAGGCACCACGAAGCCGCAGGCTGCCACCACGCATCCACACAGCAGCAGACGGTGCTGCCACCTCATTCCAGGCATCGTGGGCATGGCGGCGTCCTTCGAGTTGGAGACCTTCGAGGTTACGGCGTCTTGGCTGGCGCGACCCAGCCGCTGGACGACGACGCAGGCGCGTTCGCCGGCGGCGCCGCTCCCGGTGATCCGGCAGGCGCGACCCAGTTGCTCGGTGCCGAGGCCGTGGGCGCCGCGGCGGGGGGAGCCGCGGCAGACGGCGGCGGCGCGCCAGTCGGCGTCGATTGCATCCTGGCCAGCAGCCTCGGCGACGGACTGCCGTCCGCCGGCAGGCCATTGGCCTGCTCGAAGCTGGCAATCGCGCCGTGCGTTCTCGGGCCCATATAGCCGTCCGCCGCGCCCTGCAGGTAGCCCAGCCGGACCAGCTCGGCCTGCGTCGCGCGAACCAGGGAATCCGGGCCGCTTGGGCCGCCGGCAGTCGGCGTCGGAGGCGGCGGCGCGAGCGGCGCAAAGCCGGGGACCTGCTCGCCCTTGGCATACATGCACTGGGAGAAGGCGTTGTCGTATTGCTGCTGGATGCTCATCTGGGCGTACGAGCTGCCGTTGGCGCCGTAAGCCGCACCGAGGCCGGCCCCGGACGCGCCGCCGATCGCCGCGCCAGCACCGGCATTCCCGGCGGCGCCGCCGATCGCCGCGCCGAGCCCGGCACCCAGCACCGTGGTCAGCACCCCGGCGCCGACCGCCTGCTGATTGGCCGCGTCGGCCTGGCCCTGCACCTGGCTCGCCGCGTAGCCCTTGCAGTTCGCCTGGTCGGCCTGAAACGCATCGAAGCTCTTGCCCGGTCCCGGCATGACCTGCACGGTCGGTCCCATGGGGGTTTGCGCGCAACCGGCGAGCATCACCGCGAGGCAGGCTGAGGCGACGAAGGATCCTGCGGCGGAACGACGAACAACCATTGCGTGTCTCTCCCAGTGAAACTCGATGCTATAAACTAACCATAACCCTACCGCCAAAGCCGCGCAAACAATTCGGAGCTGAACGAATCACCCGCCGGACCGCGCGGACGCCGCCAAGCCTCGGGCAATGCCTCAATAAGAAGCCGATATCGCAATATGACCATAACCGACCGCACAAGCCCGGTGCGGCCGGTCAGAAGCCCTCACCATGATGTGAACATCGGCAGGTGAACGCCGGAGTGTGAACGTCAGGATGTGAACGCCGGAATGTGACCGCCGGGCGGCGCGGCTTTCACCGTGTCGCGGTCGCCGCACCGACGCGGCGCAGCGTGAAGATGGTGCACGCGCCGCTGTCGGTCACCCGCCCGCTGAACGTCCTGCCGCCGTCGTCGGAGCGGCCGCTCAGCCCGAGCCATTCATAACCTCGCGGCTGCGACACCCACTTCACCGGTGTCAGCACCAGCGCCCCGCCAAGCAGGTCGATCGAGCCCTCGACGATGAACGCCCCTCGCGGCACGTCCGGGCTCGTCGGTTCCGGCCCGAAACTGAACATCGCGCGCCGCCGCGGCTCGCCCGCCTGCGGATATACCTTCAATGTCAGATGCGCGACCTGCCGGCCGCAGAAATAGGCGCCCTGGTACTCCGCTTCCGCGACGCCACCCGCCGGGACGGGCTGGATCGCGTGGTTCCATCCGGCGGCATAGTCGGCATTGACGGCGAGCCGGGTAGCCACTGGCGCCAGCCGCCGCCGTGCGGTCTCGCAGCCCAGCGTGTACTCGCCGCGATCGACGCCACCCGGACCGGTGCAGGGGCCCGGCTGTGGCAGGCTGAT
>DATKFK010001214.1:0-2877 GCA_035544375.1 Thermoanaerobaculia bacterium | reverse complement strand
GAGCGCACCGCGCTGCCGCGCCGCGGTGCCTGGACGCTGGGGCTCGCCACCCTGCTGTCCGCCTTGCTGATCGTTTTCGGCGGCGGTCCCGGGGTGAGCGACGCCAAGGTCAACTTCCTCGGCTTCCAGCCGGTCGAGCTGATCAAGATCCTCATCGCGCTGTTCCTCGCCGGCTATTTCGCCGACCGCTGGGAGCTGCTGCGCGAGGTGCACGAGCGGCGGGTGCGGCTGCCGGGCATCGGGCGGCTCCTGCCGATGCCGCGCCTCGAATACGTGCTGCCGCCGCTGGTCGCCATCGGCCTGGTGCTCTTCTTCTTCTTCCTGCAGAAGGACCTGGGGCCGGCGCTGGTGCTGGCCTGCCTGTTCCTGATCCTCTTCTCGGTGGCCCGCGGCCGGTCCGGCATGGCCCTGCTCGGCGCGGCGCTCGTGGCGCTGGCCTTCTTCGCCGGCTACCAGCTTCACTACCCGCGCACCGTGGGCCAGCGCATCGGCATGTGGCTCGCTCCCTGGGACACCTGGTTCCGCGGCGGCGACCACCTTGCCCAGGCCATCTGGTCGGTGGCGGCGGGCGGGGTGACCGGCACCGGCATGGGCCTCGGCGAGCCGGGCCTGGTGCCCGAGGCGCACACCGACATGGTGCTCTCCGCGCTCGGCGAGCAGCTCGGCTTCTTCGGCCTGCTGGCGGTGGCCGGCCTGTACGCGCTGCTGGTGCAGCGCGGGCTGCGCGCGGCGCGGCGCTCCGGGAGCGCGTACGGTTTCTTCCTCGCTCTCGGCTTCACCCTGCTCCTGGCGCTGGAGACCGCTCTGATCAGCGGCGGCGTGCTCGACCTGCTGCCGCTTTCCGGCGTCACCTCGCCTTTCCTTTCCTCGGGGCGCTCGGCCATGCTCGCCAACTTCCTGGTGGCCGGGATCCTGGCCGGCGTCTCCGCCCGCGGCGCCTCGCCGGCGGCGGTGCGGCCGCTGCTCGGCGGCGCCCGCTGGGTCGGCGTGGGCCTCGGCATCTTCCTCGCCCTGTGCCTGTGGCGCCTGGCCGACTTCCAGCTGGTCCGCGCGGACAGCTACCTGACCCGCGGCGCCGTGGTGCTGCAGGGCGACGGCGTCCGCCGCGTCCAGTACAACCCGCGGCTGGCCGCCATCGCCGCCACCATCCCCCGCGGCTCGATCGTGGACCGCCGCGGCGTCCTCCTCGCGAGCAGCGATCCGGACGAGATCGACCGGCAGCGCGAGCAGCTCCTGAAGCTCGGGGCCGCCCCCGCCGACCTGGCCGGGGCCGCACCGGACCGGCGCATCCGCGTCTATCCCTTCGGCGGGAAGACCTTCCACCTGCTCGGCGACCTGCGCAACCGGGTCAACTGGACCGCCCACAACACCTCGTTCGCCGAGCGCGACGCCCGGGTCCGCCTGCAGGGTTACGACGATTACGCCGGCGTCATCCGGGTGCGGCAGCAGGACGGGACCGAGGCGCCGCAGGTGGTGGTCGACTACCGCGATCTCGTGCCCCTGCTCCGCCACCGCTACGAGCCGGAGCATCCGGAGGTCCAGAAGATCCTGGGGCGCGACCGCACCGTCAGGCTCACCGTGGACGTGCGGCTCGAGCTGGCGGCCGAGGAGATCCTGGCCAAGCACGCCGCCCAGGCCGGCTTCGGCGCCGCCGCCGTGGTGCTCGACGCCGAAAGCGGCGATCTCCTCGCCGCCGCCTCCTACCCGTTCCCGCCGCGCCTCCCGGTCGATACGGCGCCGGCGGCGGCGGCCCGCGCCGGCGGGGTTTCGGCCGGCGCCGGCGGCCCCGGGGGAACGCTGGTGGATCGCGCGCGTTACGGCATCTACCCTCCCGGCTCGACCTTCAAGGTGGTGACCGCGTTCGCCGCCCTGCGCAAGGACCCCGGGCTAGCGACCAGGACTTTCGAGTGCAAGCTGCTGCCCGACGGCCGAGCAGGCAACCGCGTGCGCGGGCGCCTGGTGCGCGACGATCCGACGGTGACGACGCCGCACGGCACGGTGGCTCTCGACAAAGGGATCCGCCGCTCGTGCAACGCCTATTTCGCCCAGCTCGCCGTCTATGGAGTAGGGGCCGAGGCGCTGCTCCAGACGGCACAGATCTTTGGCATCCCGATGGCCCGGCCCAACACCGCGCGGGCGCTCGACAGCGCCCTCGCCCAGGCGGCCTACGGGCAGGGCCAGGTGATCGCCACGCCGCTGCAGATGGCGCGGGTCGCGGCGACCGTGGCGGACCGCGGGCGCATGCCGGAGGTGCGCTGGATCCAGGCCGAGGAGGGCGCGCGGCGCCCGGGGGCGGCGGCGGCGAATGCGGTGACGGCGAATGCGGCAACGGCGAATACGGCGACGGCGGCGGCGGCGAATACGGCGAATACGGCGGCAGCGACTACAGCGAATACGGCGGCGGCGACTACAGCGACGGCGGCGGCGGCGAATGCGGCGCCGGCGGCAGCAACGGCGGCGAGCACCGCACCGGCCATGCAGGTGCTCGACGCTGCCGCGACCGACATCATCGCCCGTGCCATGCGCGGGGTGGTGACCGAGGGCACGGCGGCGGCCTATCTCTCCGCGATGCAGCCGGCGATGGCCGGCAAGACCGGCACCGCCGAGGTCCAGGACAAGAAGTCGCACTCGTGGTTCATTGGCTTCGCGCCTGCCGGAGCCGCCGGCCGGCGCATCGCGGTGGCGGTGATCGTCGAGCACGGCGGCTACGGCGGCCGGCTGGCGGCGCCGGCGGCCGGCGAGATCGTGCGCCGCGCCGCCGCCCTCGGTCTGCTGCGGCCCGAAACGGCGGCCAGGAGAACGGGATGAGCCCGAGCTCGCCGCGGTTGGCGGAATCGTCCAGCGGCGCGGCCGGAGCGCCGAGAAAGGGGGCGGGAT
>DATKFK010001213.1:0-27064 GCA_035544375.1 Thermoanaerobaculia bacterium | reverse complement strand
CGGGAAAACCGGCGCGCCGTGGCGGGCGGCGTGGATCACGAAACTGCTGCTGTAGCGCTGCAGCCGGTAGCGCCGGAAGAAACCCTTGCCGATGCCAGGCACTCCTTCCGGGTAATAGATCAGCCGCTCGCCCTGCGCCAGCAGGCGGTCGAAGTTGTCAAATGTCAGGTCGATGCCGCCGCAGCGCCGCCAGAAGTTGTCGATGCCGAAGGGGCGCATCCACCAGGTGACCGCCAGCTCCTTTTCATAAACCGAGCGGATCTTGCCCCGGCGCGGCCTGCCTTCGTGCTCCCAGAGCAGGGCGTCGAGCAGCATGCCGTCGTAGGGAAAGGCGTTGCCGCTGTGGTTCGGCGCCAGCACCAGCGGCCCCTGCCGCGGCAGCCGCTCGGCGCCCAGCAGCACCGGCCGGAAGTAGTGCCGGCACAGCGGTTCGACCACCTCGTCGATCAGCGAGCCGACGTAGTCGGGATCGAAGGGATCGTAGCTCCCGCCAGCTGGCGGCGGCGGCGCGGCCGGCGCGGCCGGCGCGCGGGAGGCCTGGGGCTCGCCGGCTGCCTGGGCGGTCATCCCTTGTGCAGCGCCATCGCGCCGCCGAGCAGGAACAGTCCCTCCCAGACCGGCCACGGACCGTGGGCGCCGGCCAGCACCGCTCCCGCCAGCAGGCAGAAGCCGCCGAAGATGGTGCCGCGCAGGCCGGCGAAGGGATTCTCCGGCCGCCGCCGCAGCGTCTGCTCGAGCAGGCGCAACCCTTCGGTGATCAGCGCCGGCGCCTTGCTCACCGCCTCGAGCAGCTCGGGGAGGGCCTGCATGCCCTCGCGGCCGAGGGTGAGCGGATTGAACTGGTCGAGGAAGATCTTCCTGGCGTGCGACTGCGACACCGCCGCCACGTCGAGGCCCGGCTTCAAGATCTGTCCGACGCCCTCGAACGTCACCAGCGCCTTGACCATCAGCACCATCTCGACGGGGAAGTACATGGCGTGCTGGGCGCCGAGGTTGACCGAGTAGAGGATCAGCTGCGCCAGCGAGAAGTCGCGGAAGTTGGCCGCCCGGTTCCAGCGCTGCAAGATCTCGGTGACCTCGCGGCGGAAACCCACCGGGTCGGCCCCCGGTCCCGGTTCGGCGACGTTGCCGAGATAACGGGCGGCTCCCTCGGCGTCGCCCATCACCAGCGAGTAGTAGTAGTTGAGCAGCGTGCGCCGCAGGCGCTGGTCGAAGCGCCCGACCATGCCGAGGTCGATGAAGCCGATCTGCGGGCCGGGCAGGACGAGCAGGTTGCCGGGATGCAGGTCGGCGTGGAAGAAACCGTCCTTGAACAGCATGCGGATGATCGAGGCGGCGCCCAGATCCACCAGCTTGTCGCGGTCTTCCTCCGGCAGGGCGAGCGCCTCCGGCGCATTGGGCTTGAAGCCGGCGAGGAACTCCATGCACAGGACGCCCTGGCTGCTGTATTCGCGGTAGATGCGCGGGAAGTGCACGCCGTCCAGGTCGCTGAAGTTGGCGGCAAAGGTCTCCGCGTTGTCGGCCTCCCGCCGCAGGTCCACCTCGCGCCGCGTGTACTCGACGAACTCGGCGATGACCCGCTTCGGCTGGTAACGCGGCAGCAGCCTCTGCAGCGCCGAGCCCAGGAGCTTGAGCAGGATGGCGTCGCGCGCCAGCGTCTCGCGAATGCCCGGCTTGACCACCTTGATGATCACCGAGTCGCCGGCGAGGGTGGTGGCGCGGTGGATCTGCGCGATCGAGGCCGAGCCGGTCGGCTGCGGATCGACCCACGTATACATCTCGGCGATCGGCCGCCTGGTGTCCTTGACGATCAGCCCGAGGTAGCGCGGGAACGGCACGACCGGCAGGCGGTCGAGCAGGTTCTTGAGCTCGTCGGTGATCGCCTGCGGCAGCAGGTCCTGGCGCAGCGCCAGCACCTGTCCGAGCTTGATGTAGGTGGGGCCCAGCATCTCCAGGCGCCGGCGCAGCTGCACCGGGAACGGGCGGTCGACGAGGGCCTGGTTGACGAACGGCCGGCTCAGCCAGGCGAGCAGCGCGGCGAGCCGGTAGAGCAGGCGGAAGCGCCTGGCGGTGGGCGCGCGGTGCTCCCGCACGTAGACGTTGAGGCCGCCGAAGGTCAGGCCGACGAGGTGGCGGTGGATGACGAAAAAGCGCCGCACCAACCCCTCCGGGGGCACGTCCGGGAGGATCTCGTACCCGGGCATCGCCGACGACTCCGGAACCGGCTCGGCGGCAGGGACCGACACGGCTCCCGGCGCGGCACCGGTCTCGGCGGCTGCCTCGGCAAGCGGCTCGCGCACCGGCTCGGCCATCGGTTCGACGGCGCCTACCGGTTGCGCCCGTACTTCTCGTGGCTCGACACCCAGTCGAGCGAGGAGATCGCGGCGGCCAGGGAGATCTCGCCGGCCAGCACCACCCCGGCGACGATCTCGGCGAGCTTGTTCACCTTGCCCTTGCCGGTGCAGCCCAGGATTGCCAGGCATTCGCGCTGGGTGGCGAGGCCGGTGCCGCCGCCGTGGGTGGCGACGATCAGCGAGGGGATGGTGATCGAGAGGTACAGGTCGCCGCCCGGCGACACCTCGGTGTAGACCACCCCGGCCGACGACTCGGCGACGTTGGCGACGTCCTGGCCGGTGGCGATGAACATGGCGGTGATGCCGTTGGGGGAATGGCAGCCGTTGTTGTTGGCGCCCGACAGGAAGGCGCCGACGTTGGCGATGTTGGCGTGGTAGTGCACCGTCTCGGGATCGACCCGCATGTGCTGCAGCAGGACGTCGCGCGGAATCGTGCACTCGGCGGTCACGCGCTTGCCGCGAGTGCGCATGATGTTGATCTGCGACGCCTTCTTGTCGGTCGCGAAATTCGACTCGAGATAGAAGTGCCGGATGTTGGGGGCGTTCTCGAGCATCCAGCTGCAGGCGGCGAAGGTGGCGCGCCCCACCATGTTCTGGCCGGCGGCGTCGCCGGTCGTGTAGTTGAAGCGCAGGAAGACCAGCTTGTTCGACAGGTACTTGTCGATGTAGGTGAGCCTGGCGACGCTCGAGGTGGCCTCGGCCTCGGCGCGGATGTCGGCCTCGCGCAGGTTCACCCAGTCGGCGAAGTCGCGGGCGTGCCGCGCATTGTCGAAGACGAAGACCGGCGCCCGCTGCATGGCGTCGCCGACCACCGTGCAGGTCACGCCGCCCGACAGGTTGAGCACCTTCATGCCGCGGTTGTAGGAGGCGACCAGGGTGCCCTCGGTGGTGGCGAGCGGGATCAGGAACTCGCCCCGGGCATGCTCGCCGTTGACGAGCAGCGGGCCGGCGAAGCCGATCGGCACCTGGGCGACGCCGGTGAAGTTCTCGATGTTGCCCTGGGTAACGCCGGGATCGAAGGAAAACTTGTTGATGTGCTGGAGCTTGACGCCGGCGTATTGCTCGACGAACTGCAAGCGCTCGGCGATGATCTCGGGCGTGTGATTGTTTTCCTTGTCATAGGGCACGGTGGTGCGGCGCGGCGTCTCGTCGGCGATGGCGTCGGTGACCTTGAAGGAAAGCGCGCCGAACGGCCTGGCCTCGAAGGCGAGGGCGATCTCGTGGGTGCCGCGGGGCAGCGGCTCCATCTGCGCGTGAACGCGCACCACCCGACGCAGCGGGAACTCGAGGACATTGCCGGGACCGACGGTCGAGGCAGCCAGCTGCGGTCCGTCCTCGAAGCCCAGGGTGAGATTGTCGAGCGGCACGCTATGGCCGTTGATGCGGACCTCCGAGAGGTTGGTGAGGGTGGCGTCGGCAAGGCGGTTCTTCAAGCTGAAGTGGACTCCGGCGGCGTCGTTCTTCAGGCTGCCGAAGTTATACATCTGCTTGAGGATGAGCGACGGGATCTTCATGGGAATCGGTCCTCGAGTCGGAAACGCGGCCGGCGGCCGCCGGGGAAGCCTGGCGTCTTGGCCGCGAGTGTACAGCGGAATACCTTGCGGCTCAACGGATTAGGCCGAGTCGGCGCGCCGCGGCGCCGCTGGCGGAACCGCCGCAGGATCAGGAGATGGGGGCGGGCTCCAGGGCCGGGGCCGCGGCAGCGGCCGCCGGCACGGTCGCGGCCCTCATCGCCTCGGGCAGGGGCGGCAGGACGGTGCCGCCGGCGCCCTTGGCGGGGATGCGGCTCATCGCGTGCTCGGCCATGGCGGTGATGGTGAGGCTGGGGTTGACGCCGAGGTTGCCGGGGATCATGGAGCCGTCGACGACGTAGAGGTTGTCGTAGCCGTAGACGCGGTTCCAGGCGTCGATCACGCCGTCGGCGGGGGAGGAGGCCATCGCTGCGCCGCCGAGGATGTGGGCGGTGGTGGGGATGTTGGCAACCACCTCGTTGATCGAGCTCGAAGGGAACGCGTCGATGCGCTTGGCCAGGAACCGGGCTGCCTGGTTGGCGACCGGGATGTAGCTGGGGATTGGCGGCTGGCCGGGGTCGCGGCGGCTGGTCAGGTGCTTGGCGAAGGGCCAGCTGAAGCGCCGCCGGCGCACCAGGCGCAGCGAGTTGTCGATCGATTGCATGACCAGGATGATGGTCGAGCGCTTGGCCCAGCCGAACGGGTTGAGCGTGCGCAGGAAGTCGAGGGGGTGGCGCAGGCAGGAGGCCGCCCAGCGCAGCGGCCGGCCGAGGCGGCCGCCGCCGTCGATGAGCAGCGTGCCGAGGAAGCTCATGGCGTCGGAGCCGCGCGGGTAGCGCACCACCTCCATGTAGGTGTCGGGCGCGGCGTGGAAGCCCGAGGCGATGGCGATGCCCTGCGAGTAGTCGCGGGCGCCGCTCCTGGCGGTGGCGCCGCACAGCACCTCGCTGTTGGTGCGGACGTAGCTGCCGAGCGCCGGCGACAGGCGCGGCAGCGAGCCGGCCTCGCGGCAGGCCAGCAGCAGGTTGACCGTGCCGAGCGCGCCGGCCGCCAGCACCACGCCGCGGGTGCGGATGGCGCGGCTGGCGCGCCTGCCGCGGAGCCGGCCCCCGACGTCGCCGAAGGGCGCGGTCGAGCGCCGCGTGGTGACCAGGTAGCCCCCGCGGCCGTCCTCGCGCAGGCCGGTGACCAGGGTCTCCGGGCGCACTTCGGCCCCCAGCTTCTCGGCGAAGTAGAGGTAGTTCTTGTCCAGGGTGTTCTTGGCATGGTACCGGCAGCCCACCATGCAGCCGCCGCAGTAGACGCAGGTCTTGCGCGCCGGGCCCTCGCCGCCGAAGAACGGGTCGCCGACCTCCTCGCCGGGCCCCTCGCCGGGGCGGGCGAAGAGGACCGCCACCTCGGTGGGCCGGAAGGTGTCCTCCTTGCCGATGCTCTTGGCGAACTCGAGCAGCTGCCGGTCGCCCTCCCACAGCCGCGGCGTGGTGGTGACCCCGAGAATGCGGCGGGCGGTGGCGTAGTGCGGCGCCAGCACCCGCTTCCAGTCGATGCCGCGCGGCCAGGTGCCGCGTTGGAACGCCTCCTCGCCGGGCTCGAGCAAGGTGTTGGCGTAGACCAGCGAGCCGCCGCCGACGCCGGCGCCGGAGAGCACCAGGACGTCGCGCAGCAGCGTCAGGCGCTGGATGCCGTGGCAGAACAAGCTGGGCAGCCAGAGGAACTTGCGCAGGTTCCAGTTGGTGCGCGGGAAGTCCTCCGTCCGCCAGCGCTTGCCCGCCTCGAGGACCACCACGCGGTAGCCCTTCTCGGCCAGGCGCAGCGCCGAGACGCTGCCGCCGAAGCCGGAGCCGACGATCACGAAATCGTAGTCGCGCTCCGGGGCAGGCTTGCGTTCCCCATCGGCCATCGAGGCCTCCGGGAGCGGCGGAAAGACCCGCCGCCCTGGCGCCGGGGACTGGTTTGCCGCTCCGAGACGAAGTTTACGTCAAGTTGCGGCAAAGCGCGTGCGTGCGGGCTAACTACAGCTCCCGGCGGCGTTGGACCACTCGGCCTGGACGGTGTACTGGCCCACGGTCTTGAGGTTGCCGACGCACAGGTCGCCGATCTCGCCCTGGTTGTTCTGGTCGGCAAACCAGTACCAGCCCTGCCCGGGAATGGGATCGGTGATCGCCTCGCAGAGCTCGTGCGAGCTGATCACGGTGACGGCGTCCAGCGTGGCCGCGGAAGGGGTCTGGCAACCGGCGCAATCGGGCGACGGCACCACGGCGTAGAAGATGCTGCCGTCGATGGCGTTGTGATAGCCGCAGAAGACCGAGCACGACAGCTCGCTGCCCAGGGACACGGTCACTCCCGGCGGCGTGAACACGAAGTAGAGGCTGTTCGGCCCGGGCTGAGGAAAGGCGGCATTGAAGCCGATCTGCTGTTGCAGCAGGTTCTGGATGTCGCCGTCGCTGACCTGCGCGGCCGGGTCGGCGTCGGCGATGGTGAAGCTGCCGACGAAGGAGCCCTCGCCGATTGGATAGGCGGGCACCTGGTACTCGGCAGCGAGCTGGTCGAGCAGCGGGCTGGTGACGATGAAGGTGAAGAAGTCGTTGATCTGGCCGGCGAGGTCGAGCTGCGGCGACTGGGTCCAGGCCGAGCCCCAGAAGACGGTGAAGACCTGCACGCTGGCGAGCAGGGGTCCGTTGTTGTAGGTCAGCTGCGGCGCCGGACCGGCCACCAATGCCGCCCTGAGCGTGGCATGCACGCCCGAGCCCGGCATCGGCACGATCCTGAGCGGCGACGATGGAGGGGAGCCGGCGGGGCCGGAGGAGCCCGGCGAGCCGGACGAGGGAGGGATGGAACCGGAATTCGCAGGAACGCTCATGCTGGACTGGTGCCGCTCGGCCCGGGTTCCGGGACTCTTGGGTAGCTTTGCTTTGCGGCCCGGGCCGCGGCCCGCTATGATCCGGCGCCAGATGGAAAGCGTGCGCGAAGAGCGCGTGGCGGTGGTGAGCGGCGGCGGCTCGGGGATCGGGCGCGAGATCGCCCTCGAGCTGGGGCGCCGCGGCTTCGCCCTGGCGCTGCTCGGCCGGCGCCCGGAGCCGCTCGCCGAGACGCTCGCCGCGGCCGGCCTGCTGGCGACGCCCGCCGGGCTCGCCCTGCCCTGCGACGTGCGCGACGCGGCGGCGGTCGAGCGCGCCGCGGCCGCCGTCACAGAGCGCTGGGGGGCCGCCGAGGTGGTGGTGCCGGCGGCCGGCACCGCCCGCATCCGGCCCTTCTCGGAGCTCGCCCCGGAGGACTTCGCCACGACCCTGGACACCAACCTGACCGGCGCATACCTCCTGCTGCACGCGCTGCTGCCGGCGATGCGGCGCCGCGGCCGGGGGTGGATCTTCGCCGTGCTGTCGGTCGCCGCGCGCCGCGGCTTTGCCGGCTGGGCCGCCTACTGCGCCAGCAAATGGGGACTCGCCGGCCTGCTGGCGGCGCTCCGCGAGGAGCTCTCGGGCAGCGGCGTGCGCCTCACCGCGATCTACCCCGGGGCCACCGACACCGCGATCTGGGACGGTATCCCGGGCACCTGGAACCGCGCCGCCATGGTGCCGCCGGCCGAGGTGGCGCGCGCCGTGGGCTGCGCCCTGGACGCTGATCCGCGCTCGCTCTACGAGGAGATCCACCTGGGGCCGGCCGGGGGCGCGCTGTGAGCCCGCGGCGGGACTGGCTGCTGCTGGCGGCCACGCCCCTGCTGCCGCTCCTGGCGGCGATCCCGTCGTTCGGCCGCTGGGCGCTGCCGGTCCTGGCGCCGCTCAGCGTCTATCCGGCCTTCGCGGCGCGGGTGCGGCGCGGCGACTACGAGGCCGCGTGGCGGACGGCGATGGCCTGGGCGGCGCTGCTGAGCCTGGGAGTGATCCTGCTCGTCGAGATGTGGCCGGCGGCCGCCGCCGCCGGCATCCTGCACGGCGAGCCCTACCGCCGGGAGATGTTCGGCTGGATCGCGACCGGCGTGGCGCCGGAGAACGACTGGCGCCTGTTCCTGCCGATCCACCTCGAGCACCTCGGCCTGTTCCTGCTCCTCACCTGGGCGAGCGGCGGCTACCTGGGGCTGGTGATGGGCGCGGCGCTGGTCGGCTGGATGAGCTACTTCGTCGGCAGCTTCGCAGCCGCCAGCGGCCACCCGGTGCTGGGCGCGGCGGCGGCGTGGGTCCCCTGGTCGGTGCTGCGGGTGTTCGCCTTCGTGCTGCTCGGGGCCCTCTTCGCCCGGCCGCTGCTGGTGCGCCAGCCCTGGCCTTTCGGCCGCAAGGAGCTGCGGCTGATGGCGCTCGCGGTAGCCGGCCTGGTGGCCGACATCGCGGTCAAGGCGGCGCTGGCCCCCACCTACGGCCTGTGGCTGCGCGAGATGGCGCGCCACGCCGCCGCCGCGCTATACTCTGGCGCCTTCAGGACCCCGGGATGAACGGCATCGAGGAGACGCGAGGAGACCTGGCCGGCAGCGGCCGGCGGTTCGGCATCGTGGCTTCGCGGTTCAACCAACGCCTGGGCGAGGCGTTGATCGCCGGCGCCGCCGACTGCTTGCGCCGCCACGGGGTGGCGGCAGGCGATGTGCTGCTGGTGACCGTGCCGGGGGCGTGGGAGATTCCGCAGGCGCTGGCCGCACTGGCGTCGGCGCATGAGGCCGGACGGGGCGTCCCCGGCAGGCCCCTGGATGCGCTGATCGCCCTGGGTGTGGTGATTCGCGGCGAGACGCCGCATTTCGACTACCTGGCGCGCGAGTGCACGGCCGGCATCGCCCGCGCCGCCGAGCGCCACGGGCTGCCGGTGGCCTACGGCGTGCTCACCTGCGACACCACCGAGCAGGCGGCGGAGCGGGCGGGGGGCAAGGCGGGCAACAAGGGCTGGGAGGCCGCGCTGGCCGCGCTCGAGATGGCCGACCTCTTCGCCCGCCTGCGCGCGCCGAGCGCGCCGCGCTCCCGGCAAGCAGCGCGCGCGCCGCGCGCGCCGAGAGCGCCGAGGGCTTGACCGGCCGCGCCAAGCCCGCCAACATCCGACAACCCCGGAAACCGAAGACAGGCAAGCGGCACTGACGGCGGGGAGCTTCCCTGGCCGCGGGATCATTGAGGCGAGGGCGGATGACTGCAGGCAGGCGGCGCACGGCGCGCGAGATGGCGGTCCAGATGCTCTACCAGAGCGATCTGGGCGGCAGTCCGCTGCCGCACATCTTCTCCACCTTCGACATCTCCGAATACCTGGGCGGCGATCTCGGGCGTCACCGGCGGCGGGTCGAGGACGCCTTCGAGTATGCCCAGACGCTGGTGCGCGGCACCGTCGACCACCGCGAGGAGATCGATTCGATGATCCGCGGCCAGGCCGACAACTGGCGCCTCGAGCGGATGCCGGCGGTCGACCGCAACATCCTGCGCCTGGCGATCTACGAGATGCTCTACGAGCGCGACACGCCGAAGCTGGTGGTGGTGGACGAGGCCATCGAGCTGGCCAAGAAGTTCGGCTCCGAGCAGTCGGGGCGCTTCGTCAACGGACTGCTCGACGGCTTGCTCAAGCAGCACACCTTCCCCGGCAGCATGACCTGAGCGCCGACGGCGCGCGGCCGGCGGGAACAGTGGCCTCCGGGTTCGGGTTTCGAGCATAATCCAGGCCCCCGGACGGGCCCGGCGTAGAGCGGCGACGATCGACAGGAAAGCGAGAGGGTGAGATGAGCATCCCGTACGACCCCAAGGCGGTGGAATCCAAGTGGCAGGACCGCTGGGAGCGGCAGCGCGTGGCGGAGGTGGACCTGCGCCATGCCGAGGGCAAGTACTACATGCTCATGATGTTTCCCTATCCGTCGGGTGACCGGCTGCACGTCGGGCACGGCCGCAACTACATCCTGGGCGACGCGCTGTTCCGCTACCTGCGCATGCACGGCAAGCGGGCGCTCAACCCGATGGGCTGGGACGCCTTCGGCCTGCCCGCCGAGAACGCCGCGATCCAGCGGCGCGTGCACCCGCGCGATTGGACGTTCGCCAACATCAAGGTGATGAAGGAGCAGTTCCGGCGCTGGGGCATCCTCTACGACTGGAGCAAGGAGATCGCCTCCTGCACGCCGGAGTACTACCGCTGGAACCAGTGGCTGTTCCTGCGCATGCTGGAGCAGGGCCTGGCCTACCGCAAGCGGGCGCCGGTCAACTGGTGCCCGAGCTGCCAGACGGTGCTCGCCAACGAGCAGGTGATCGACGGCGCCTGCGAGCGCTGCGGCACGGCGGTCGAGCAGCGCGACCTCGAGCAGTGGTTCTTCCGCATCACCGACTACGCCGACCGGCTGCTGGCCGGGCTCGACGCGCTGCCGGGCTGGCCCGAGAAGGTCAAGACCATGCAGCGCAACTGGATCGGGCGCTCGGCAGGGGCGGAGATCGATTTCGCCATTCCGGCGCTCGGCGAGAAGGTGACGGTGTTCAGCACGCGCCCGGACACCCTGCACGGCGCCACCTTCCTGGTGCTGGCGCCGGAGCATCCGCTGGCGGCAAAGCTGATCGCCGGCCATCCGCGCCAGGCGGAGATCGAGGCCTGGATCGTCCGCGTCCGCAACACCCCGCGCATCGAGCGCGAGGGCGAGACGAGCGTCAAGGAGGGGCGCGACACCGGCCGGACGGCCGTCAATCCGGCGACCGGCGAGGAGATCCCGGTCTGGCTCGCCAACTACGTGCTGCCCGACTACGGCACCGGCGCCATCATGGCGGTGCCTGCCCACGACGCCCGCGACCTGGCGTTCGCGCACCAGGAGGGACTGCGGGTGCGCCTGGTGTACCACCCGGAGCCGGCGCCGGGCGTGGAGGAACTGACCGAGCCGATCCTGCATTCCGGGGTGATCCGCAACTCGCCGCCGCTCGACGGCCTGCGCGACGGACCAGAGGCGGTGGGCCGCGCCATCGCCTGGGCCGAGGCCGGCGGCTTCGGGCGCGCCAAGGTGGTCTATCGCCTGCGCGACTGGTTGATTTCAAGACAGCGTTACTGGGGGACGCCGATCCCGGTGCTGTACTGCGAGCGCTGCGGCGTGGTGCCGGTGCCCGACGACCAGCTGCCGGTCGAGCTGCCTTACGACGTGGAGTTCACCGGCCGCGAGGGCAACCCGCTGGCGCGGGTCGCCGCCTTCGTCGAGGTCCGCTGCCCGCGTTGCGGCGGCGCTGCGAGGCGCGAGACCGACACCATGGACACCTTCGTCGACAGCTCGTGGTACCCGCTGCGCTTCCTGTCGCCGCACGACTCGACGCGCATGTTCGACAGCGCCCTGGCCAACCGCTGGGCGCCGGTCGACCAGTACATCGGCGGCATCGAGCACGCCATCCTCCACCTGCTGTACGCGCGGTTCATCTGCCGGGTGCTGCACGACTTCGGGATGGTCGAGTTCGAGGAGCCGTTCGCCAACCTGTTCAACCAGGGGATGATCACCCGTTACTCGGAGCTTTCGGGGCGGGTGGAGAAGATGTCCAAGTCGCGCGGCAACACGGTGTCTCCCGACGCGCTGATCGACGAGATGGGAGCCGACACCGAACGCGTCTACACCCTGTTCATCGGTCCGCCCGAGCGGGAGGCCGAGTGGAGCGACGAGGCGGTGACCGGCGCCTACCGCTTCCTCGGGCGGGTCTGGCGGATGGCCGAGAAGCTGGCCGATGCGCCGGCCATCGCGCCCGCCGACGGCGAGCTCGAGCGCGACCGGCACGCCGCCATCCAGCGCGTCACCCACAGCATGGAGCGCTTCCACTTCAACACCGCGGTGGCGGCGTTGATGGAGCTCTGCAACTCCCTGTCGCGGGCGCTCGAGGAGAAGACCGCCTCGCGGCTGCGCTGCGAGGAGGCGTTCGACACGCTGCTGCAGCTGCTGCATCCGATGGCGCCGCACGTCACCGAGGAGCTGTGGGAGCGGCGCGGCCACGTCGAGACGCTGCTCGACAGCTCGTGGCCGGAGTACGATGAAGCCAAGCTGCGCCGGGCGCGCATCAACCTGGTGGTGCAGATCGATGGCAAGCTCCGTGACCGGGTCGAGGTGGACGCCGGCGCCGCCGACAAGGAGGTGCGCGCCGCCGCCCTGGCCAGCGCCAAGGTGCAGGAGCACCTGGCCGGCAAGGAGATCGCCAAGGCGGTCGTGGTGCCCGGCAGGCTGATCAACCTGGTGACCCGGAGGTCCGCATGAGAACCCGTTCGCTCGAGCACCGCACCCGCTGGCCCGCCGCGCTGCTGCCGGCGGCCGCCGCAGCCCTGGCCATCGCGCTCGCCGGCTGCGGCTACGCCCTGGTGGGGCGCGGCAACGCGCTGCCGCCCGACATCCAGAAGGTGTACATCAAGCCGATCGAGAACCGCACCGGGCATCAGCGGGTGGACCAGGCGGTGACCCTGGCGATCGGCGACGAGATGGTCAAGCGCCACCGCTTCACCTTGACCTCGTCGCGGGAGGGAGCGGATGCGGAGCTGTCGGGGGCCGTCGTCGGCTTCGGCGCGACGCCGGTCACCTTCGACACGGCGGGGCGCGCCACGGCCTACGAGCTGTCCCTGACCGCCTCGATGGCGTTCAAGCGGATCAGCGACGACAAGATCATCTGGCAGAACAACAGCTACAACTTCCGCCAGAACTTCCCGCTGACGGCGTCCAACGCCTTCGTGGACCTCGAGTACAGCGCCATCGACCAGGCGGCGAAAGCCTTCGCCCAGACGCTGGTGAGCGATCTTTTGGAGGGGTTCTAGCTGTCACCGCTTGGCGGCGACTCCGAGCCATGAAACTGGTGCCAGTAGCAGGCGATCGAGGACTACTCGAAGCATCTATCGGGTCTCCCCCGCATCCCCTCGATCCCCTTCCCACCCTCCGGGGGGAAGGGGACGCCCCCACCCCATCGCTTCGGCGATCGATTTCCTTCTAGGGGATCAGCCAGGCAGGGCCTTGACCTGGGAGGCCAGGCGGGACTTGTAGCGCGAGGCGGTGTTCGAGTGGATGACCTTCTTCTGGGCGGTGGCGTCGATGATGCTCAGAGTGGTCGGGAGGAGGTTGGAAGCGGTCGCGGCGTCGCCGGCGGCGACGGCGGCCCGCAGGCGCTTGATGGCGGTGCGCAGGCGGGAGCGATGGCCCCGGTTGCGGTCGCGAGCGACGGCGTTCTGGCGGATGCGCTTCTCAGCCGACTTGGTATTGGCCATTCGTTGGTGCTCTCCACAAAACAAAGTCGCACCGAAGTGCGACGGGAACGCGGTTTATACCACCGAGGGCAGCCCCCCGTCAATTCCCGCCGGCCCCCCCTATCCTCCGCCCACCCCGATCTCGCGCAGCCGCTGCCGCGCGAGGTTGGCCTCGTCGCTGGTCGGGAACTGGCGCAGCACGTGCTGCAGCTGCACGATGCCCTGCGATCGCTCCCCCAGCTCGAGATGGGCATAGCCCTTCTTGAGCAGCGCGCTCGCCGTCTTGTCGCTGCGCGGGTAACGGTTGAGCACCGCGTCGTACTGTTCGATCGCCTGCCGGTAGCGCCGCTGGCGGTAGTAGCACTCGCCGATCCAGTAGGTGGCGTTCGCCGCCAGGGTCGTGCTCGGGAAGCTCTCGAGGTACTGCTGGAAGCCGCGCAACGCCAGGTCGTAGCTGCCCTTTAGGTAGTCGTTGTAGGCGGCGTTGTACAGCGCCTGCGGGTCGCCGCCCCCGGAGCGGTCGGTGCCCCGCTCGCCGGGAGGACGCTCGCCGCCCGATGGCGGCGGCAGCGCGCCGGCGCCCTCGTTGAGCGGCTGGGCGGCCGGTCCGGGAGGCGTTTGGGGGGCGGCGGCGCCGCGAGCGTTCTTGAGCTCCTGGTTGGTGGCGGCGATCTGCTGTGACAGCTGTGCCAGGCGATAATTGGTGTCCTCGAGCTTGGCCTGCAGCGCCTCGATCTGCCCCGAGAGGTCCTGCAGCTTCACCTGCATGTCGGCCTCGGTCTTGAGCAGCGAATCCATCTGCTTGCCGACCGAGGCTTCGAGGCTCTGGACCTCCTCCTTGCTCGAGCTCTGCTTCTGCACCTGCAGCACCTGGCGCTGGACGTCCGAGAGCTGCGAACGCAGGCCGTCGATGTCCTGGGAGGTGACGCAGCCGCCGGCGCCGGCAGCAGCGGCGGCGGCCACGACGGCCAGCACGGCGCGCGCCAGGCCTGCACGCGGCCAGGTATGAGGATGGTGCCGCGTCATGCTCGAGGACGACACTTGGCGCGAGCCCCGCTAACCCTGGTTGGCGCGGCCGGTGACGATCATGTGCGCGCGGCGGTTCTGCGACCAGCAGCTCTCCTCGTGCTCGGTGCAGACCGGGCGCTCCGAGCCATAGCTGAGGGTGCGCATGCGCTCGTGGCCGACGCCCAGCGAAGTGAGATAGTCCCTGACCGAGTTGGCGCGGCGCTCACCCAGGGCGAGGTTGTACTCGCTGGTGCCGCGCTCGTCGCAGTGGCCCTCGATGGTCAGGTTGAGACGCGCCTGGGCCTTCAGCAGGTCGGCGTTGCGCGCCAGCTTGCCACGGGCGTCGTCGCTGAGCGAAGACTCGTCGAAGGCGAAGTAGACGTCAGGGCTGAAGCCGCGGCGCCGCAGCTCGTCGTTGACGATCTGCATGTCCTGCGACAGCAGCGGGTCCTCCGTCTGATCCTGCCGGGTCTGGTCCCGCGGCGGCTGCACCTCGGTCGTGGGGGTCGAAGGCGGCGCCACCGTGGTGGTTTCGACGTTGAGGTCGGACGGCTTGGTGGCCGGCTTCTTCTTCGGGCAGCCATACAGCATGGTGAGCAGCAACGGTGCCACCACCCAGATCAACCGCTTGTGGATCATGTCGGTGCCTCCTCTCTCGCACTCTGAGCTGTCGGACGCCGCCGGCCTCGGTGGAGGACGGCGGCAGATTTCAATCTTACACCCTAGCACCCTAGCAGCCCGTGGTGAAAGGCCGTGGCGCCGCGTTGCGAGCGCCGTGGGGCCAGATGCCAGGAGCCGCGACGCAGGCGATGCGGGGACATCGTCGAGGAGCGGCGACGCCGCAGATGGCCCCGCGCCGCCGCAACGCGGTGGCGCGGAGTTTCACCACGGGCTGCTAAGCCTGTGGCGGCCCAAGCCATGAAACAGGTGGACGCCCCCTCTCCTACGTTTCGGCCAACGGATTCTCCGCTCACTTGTCCAGGTTTTGCCGGGACCAGTCGGCCATGTCGTTGCTGCCGGCGTCGGTCAGCTGGTGGACGTTGGCGCCGTCGGCGGCGTCCATCACGTAGAGCTGCTTGTTGCCGGTGCGGCGCGAGGTGAAGACGATCTTGCGGCCGTCGGGCGAGAAGGAGGGCGACTCGTTCTCTCCCGAGCCGGTCGTGAGCACCTTCGTCTCGAGCGAACCGACGTTCACGACGGCGATCTGGAAGACGCCGTCGCGGCGGCTGGTATAGGCGATGCGCTCGCCGTCAGGGCTCCAGGCGGCGCCGTCGTTGTAGGTGCCTTCGAAGGTCACCCGGCGCTGGTTGGCGCCCTCGGCGTCCATGACGTAGATGTGGGGGTTGCCGGCCCTGCTCGAGGTGAACGCGATCATGGTGCCCTTCGGGCTCCACGCCGGGTTGGTGTCGATGGCCGGGGAGTTGGTCAGGCGGCGCAGGTTGCCGCCGCTGCGGTCGCAGGTGAAGATCTCGATGTTGCCCTCGAGCGAGCGGGCAAAGGCGATCTGGTTGCCGTCCGGCGAGAAGCTGGGAGTGATGTTGAGCGAGCCCGAGGTGACCAGCGCGCGCTTGCGGCCGGCCGCCAGGTCGGCAAGGTAGATCCCGGGGAAGCCGTTGAGAAAGGACGTGTAGGCGATGGCATCGCCGGTCGGGCTCCAGGCGGGCGACATCGAGGTGGACCGGTGGTTGGTGATCCGGCGCTGGTTGTGGCCGTCGTAATCCATGATGAAGATCTCTTTGCGGCCGTCGCCGGTGCGGTCGGAGGTGAAGGCGATCGAGGACATGGCGATGCCCGGCGAGCCGGTGAGGTAATGGACCACCTCGTCGGCGAAGGTGTGGGCCATGCGCCGGGTGACGGTGGTCTTGCCGCGGTAGCGCTTGGCGAGGATCGCCTTGCCGCTGCCAACGTCGAAGAGCCGGCCCTCGAACACCAGCTTGTCCTCCTCGGCATGCGTGTCGCCGAGCAGCACCACCTCGGCGCCCGAGCCGCGGTAGGCCGGCAGGTCGTGCTCCACGTCGCCCGACAGCCCGGCCTGGCTGAACGCCTCGGCGCCGCGGATCTCGAAATAGCCGGACGCGTCCAGGTCGGCCCGTACCGTCGCCTCCAGCTCGCTGCCGGCCGCCGTCATCTCGCCGGCCAGGTTGGCGGGACGGAAGGCGGGAAACGCCAGCTTGATCTTCGGACGCTGGCCGCGGTGCGACTCGATGGTGACCGACGGCGGCGGCTGCGGCGCCGCCACGGCGGGCGGTGCGGACGGTGCGGCCGGCGGTTGCTGGGTCGCGGCCGCGCCGAACGCGGTGCCGGCGAGCGCGGCCAGCAGCAGCAGGCCGCGCGCGGCCGCCGCCGAGGCCGGCCGGGTGAGCGGTCGTGGGTTGACGGGTCTCGGTCCGCGCCCCGGTCGGCGCCCCGCAAATGAAGCCTGCGGAGGCATCGTTGCAGGGCGCTGACACTTCCTACGGGTCGTTCTCATGTCATCTCGCAATCCAGTTGACGTCCAGGGAGGTGCGGTTGATCGTGTAGGCCCGCGGCAGCGGTGCGAAAGGGGCCGCGTTCTGCACCGCCCGCAGCGCCGCCAGGTCGAACGTGTCGAAGCCCGAGGATTGGCGCACCCGGAGGTCGCTGATGCTGCCGTCGGCGTGGATGGTGAAGGAGATGACGGCGTGCGCGTCGCTGCCGACCGGCGACCGCGTCCAGGATTCCTCGATCCGCGACTGGATCTGGGCGTAGTAGTAGTTGTACGCGAACTCCTGGTTCTCGGGGGTGACGGTCAGCGCGCCCACGGCGACCTTGCCGGCAGCCGAGCCGGTGGCGGCGCCCGGCTGCGGCGGCGCGGCGGCGGCCGGCCCCAGCTTCTTTGCCAGCACCTCGCGCGGCGGCGGCAGGAATTTGGGCTGGGTCGTGGGATCGACGCGGTTGTCGGGCGGCACGGGCTTCGGCTTCTCGGGCTTGGCCGGCTTCGGCGGTTTTGGCGGTGGCTGCGGCCGGGGCAGCACCGGCGCGTCGGCCGCGCGCGGCGGCGGCTCCTCTTCCTTGGGCGGCGGCTCCGGCTTCGGCGCCGCTGGCTTGGTGCGCGCGGCGGGCTGCGCGGCGCCCAGCCGCTGCGCCGGCACCACCTGCACCGCCACGTATTCGAGCGGCGGCGGCGGCGGCGCGAGGCGTGGCAGCAGGATGAGGATGGCGCCGATCACGACGTGGAGGCCGGCGGCGGCGATCAGGCTCGCCACCGCCGGACCGGGGCGGGCGAGCCGCTCGCGCTCGGCCAGCACCTGGTCGACCGCGGGGTCCATCGGCGGCTAGCTCCTGCCGCCCTTGGGCGGGCGCTCGGTCACCATGCCGACGTGCACGATGCCGCTCCGGTGCAGGCGGTCCAGGACCTCGATCACCCGGCCGTAGGGGACGCCGCGGTCTCCCTTCAGGAAGACGGTATCGTCCTGCCGCCCGGCGAGCTGCTCCTTGAGGCGATCGCCGAGGTCGGCGAGCGGCACCTGGGCGTCGCGCAGGAACACCTGGCCTTCGCGATTGATCGACAGCACGATCGGGTCCTGGACCTTGAGCGGCAGGTTGCGGGCGTCGGCCCGCGGCAAGGCAACCTGGATGCCCTGGTGGAGCATCGGGGTGGCCACCATGAAGATGATCAGCAGCACCAGCATCACGTCGACCAGGGGGGTGACGTTGATGTCGCCCATCACGTCGTCTTGCTCGTCCCGCAGCTGGAAGGCCATCGTCAGGCGTCCGATCAGGTGAAGTTGCGCTCCGCCAGGTTGAGGAATTCCATGACGAAGTCCTCGATGCGCGCCCGCAACTGGCGGCCGCTGTGGGCGAAGTAGTTGTAGGCGATGAGCGCCGGGATCGCCGCCCCCAGGCCGGCGGCGGTGTTGATCAGCGCCTCGGCGATGCCGGGAGCCACCGAGACGATCGACGTCGAGCCGGTGCTGCCGATGTCGCGGAAGGCGACCATGATGCCCCAGACGGTGCCGAACAGGCCGATGAACGGCGATGCCGACGCGGTGGTCGCGAGAAAGGGCGTCCAGCGCGCCACGTTGCGCAACTCGACGCCGGCCGCCCGTTCCAGCGTGCGCTCGAGCGCCGCTAGCGAGGTGATCCGGTAACCGCGGCGCTCGCCCGCCGTCTCGACCTCCTGGGCGCTCTTGATCTGGCTGTCGATCTCCGCGTAGCCGGCCTGGAAAACGCCGACCAGGGGCGAGTACCGCAAGCGGTTGGCCAGGGCGTTGACCTCGCTGAAGCGGTGGCTGCGGTGGAACGCCTCGAGGAATTCGCGGCTTTGCCTGGCGGCGCGCCGCATCTGCCAGGTCTTGCCGAGGATGATCGCCCAGGACACCAGCGAGAAGAACCCGAGCAGGGCGAGGATCGACTTGGCGATCGGGCCGGATTCTCGGAAGAAGTCGAACAGCCCCTGTCCTTCCACCGGACCCGGGGTTTGTAAGAGCAAGAGGCTGATCACACCCATTCCCGGTTTCGCTCTCCGCTGATCCGCCTTCAGGCGCCGGCGCGGCGCCACCGTAGCATGGGGCGGCGACCCTCTCCAAACGCACACTGCCGCGCCGCCGACCGGCGACCGGCGCGTCGTTATGGCACGAAGCCGCCATGGCTGCCCGGCGGAGGATGGTACGCAGCAAACCCTATGCCTCCACCCCAGCGACCCCGCGCCCGCCGCAGGGCGCCGACACTTCCTACGGGTCGGTCTGCGCCTCGCGAACGGGGCCCGCGGGGGCATCGTCGCAAGGCGCCGACACTACGGGTCGGT
This sequence comes from Thermoanaerobaculia bacterium, assembly GCA_035544375.1. Taxonomy (GTDB): domain Bacteria; phylum Acidobacteriota; class Thermoanaerobaculia; order Multivoradales; family UBA5704; genus JASLEW01. The sequence continues at coordinate 8,300 of DATKFK010001213.1, read as the reverse complement.
CTGCGCCTCGCAAACGAGGTCCGCGGAGGCATCGTCGCAAGGCGCCGATACTGCCTGCGGGTCGGTCTGCGCCTCGCAAACGAGGCCCGCGGGGCATCGTCGCAAGGCGCCGACGCTTCCTACGGTTCGCCGCGGTCGCCGGTTGTGCCGTCCGCGGCGGTGCCACCGCCGCCGGCTTCGGCCGGAAAGGCATTGGCGCCCGGTGCGGCTCCTGCCGCCGCCGAGGAGGTCTCGCCGCCGGGCCAGGCTCCTGCCGCCGGAGAGTTTTCGCTGCCCGGCACGGCGCCGGCCCGCGCGGCGGCCTCGGTGCCTGGTGCGGCTGAAGGCTGCGGGCCGTCATCCGTGCCCGGCGCGGCACCTGCCGGTCCGCCGGTCGCGCCGCCGCGCTTGCGCTTGCGGCCACCCCGGCGGCGCTTGCGGCCGCGCCGCGCCTCCTGCGGATCCTCGGCGGCATCGGCGCCTCCGGACGCAGGGCGGGCGCCCCCGGACCGCGGGCCCGCGTGGGCGGCGGTGCCGGCGGGGGCCGGTGCGGCGGGCCGGGCAGCCTTCGGTGGGCGGGGCGCGCGGCCGGAGACGGCCTGGCGCTCGCCCGGCGGCACGGCGGTGACCGGGGACCTGCCCGGACGCTCCTGGCCGGCCCGGCCGCGCTCGCGCCGGCGCTGGCGACCGCGGTGGCCCTCCGCCTTGACGGCTCCGTCCTCGCCCTTGTGGCGCTCGCCGCGCTCGCCCTCCTCGCCGTCCGCGTCGTCCGCATCGTCCGTGTCATCCGCGCCGTGGGCAGCCAGGCCGGTCTCCTGGTCGGCGGAGAGCGCCAGGTCCCAGGGCTCGAGCGCCACGACCGCGGGTTTCGGACGCGCCGGCGGCGCGGCGGGACGTTCGCGCTTGAACCACTCGATCTGCTCCTCCGGCCGGTGCAGGCCGGCGGCGGCGATCACCTCGATGTGGATGTCGAACTCGCGCTCGAGCTCCGCCAGTTCCTGCCGCCGGCTGTTCTGCATGGCGTCGGCGAGCTCGGGGTGCAGGCTGATGCGGACCCCCCGCACCAGCCCCGAAGCGGCGCGCGCCTCGATGCGGCGCAACAGGTTCAGGGTCACCATCTCGGGGCTGGCCAGCCGGCCGGTCCCGGCGCAGGTGGGGCAGGGGCGGTGGGTGCGCACCTGCAGCGCCTGCTGGATGCGCTGGCGGTTGATCTCGAGCAGGCCGTTGGGGCTGATGCGGCCCACCGAGGAGCGCGCCTTGTCGGCCTTCATCGCGTCCTTGAGCGCCTTTTCCACCCGCCGCTGGTTCTTGCTGGCGCGCATGTCGATGAAGTCGACCACCACCAGCCCGCCGATGTCGCGCAGCCACAGCTGGCGCGCGACCTCGGTGGCAGCCTCGAGGTTGGTGTGGAGCGCCGTCTCCTCCTGGGTGGCGGCGCGCGTCGAGCGGCCGGAATTGACGTCGATGGCGGTCAGCGCCTCGGTGCCGTCGATGACGATCGAGCCGCCGCTCGGCAACTCCACCCGCCGGTCGTAGATGCGGTCGATCTGCGGCTCGAGGTCGAAGCGGCTGAACAGCGGCAGCCGCTCCTCGTAGCGCTCGAGCCGGATCTTGGCGCGCGGCAAGAATGCCTCGATGTACGCCTGGGCCTTGTTGAACGCCGCGTCGTCGTCGACCAGCACCTCCTCGATGCTGCTGTCGAGGTGGTCGCGCAGCGACTGCACGATGAGGTCCTGGTCGCTGTAGAGCAGGCGGCTCCCCTTGCCGTCGAGGGCGGCTGCCTGCACCTTCTTCCACAGCCGCAGCAGCGCGGCGAGGTCGCGGCCGATCGCCGTCTTGTTTTGATCCAGGGCGTTGGTCCGCACGATGACGCCGCAGCCGGGCGGCAGCTCTAGATTGGCGACCAGCGCCTTGAGCTTCCTGCGCGTCTCCTCGTCCTCGACCTTGCGCGACACGCCGCGGGTGTCGTCGAACGGCGTCAGCACCAGGTAGCGGCCGGCAAGCGACAGGCTGGTGGTGAGCGACGCGCCCTTCTGGCCGATCGCGTCGCGGGCGACCTGCACGACGATCGGCTTGCCGCGCTCGAGCACCTCCTCGATCCGCGGCTGGCCGCCCCGCGGCGCGTGGTAATACGCCTCTTCGACGACGTCCTGGATGGCGAGGAAGCCGTGGCGCTCGGTGCCGTAGTCGATGAAGGCGGCGTTGAGGCTGGGCTGGATGTTGACGATCGAGCCGCGGTAGATGTTGCCGCGGGTCAGGCCGGACTCGGCGACGTCCACCTGGAAGTTCTCGAGCGTGTTGTCGCGGACGATGGCGATGCGCAGCTCTTCCGGACGCTGCGCGTTGATCAGCATTCTGCGCGTCAAATCTTGCTCCCTTCCGACCCGTAGGAAGTCGGCGCCTTGCGACGGTGCCTCCGCGGATCTCATTTGCGAGGCGCCGACCGACCCGTAGGAAGTGTCGGCGCCTTGCGACGGTGCCTCCGCGGATCTCATTTGCGAGGCGCCGACCGGGGTGCCGACCGGGGTGAGCAGAGGCAGGGTCACGAAGAATTGGCCGGGGACAAGGCAGGCGGGCGAGCCCGCTTCTTCCCATTGTCGCCCGCGCGGACCCTTCGCCGCAACCCCGATGGCGCGAATGCGGCGGGATCATTCGATCGCGGCCAGTGCGATTCTGGTGCGGAACGGCGCGCGTGGCGCCACGACACCAGTGTCCCGCTCGGGATACTAGCCATGGGCGGCGCCACGGGTTAGACTCCCTCCGCCGTATGTCGTGGAAACATGATCCTGCCCGGTGGCGGCCGGGCCGAAGCCTGCCGGTCGCCTTCTTCCTGCTGTCGCAGCTGATGGTCGGTGGCGGAGCGCGCGCCGCCGCATTGCCGGACCTCGGCGCTGTCAAGCCTGCCGCCTCCGCCGTGACACGCGGCTGGCAGCAGGTGAACCTGCCCTCCACCGGCTCCTACTTCGACCTCTACGTGCCGCCCGCCTGGGACGGGACCAAGGCCCTGCCGCTGGTGGTCTTCCTGCACGGCTCCGGCAGCCCACCGGAGGACTACGAAGCCTTCCTGTTCCCGGCGGCGGACACCGTGCAATGCCTGGTGGCGGCGCCCAGGGCGGCTTCCCTCGTTGGTTGGGGCACCGGCAACGACGATCAGACGGTGGCGGCGACCGTGTCCGCGGTCGAGGCGATGCTGCCGGTGGACGTGGCGCGGGTGGGCATCGCCGGCCATTCTTCAGGCGGGGCTTTCGCCTACCTCACCGCCTACGGCACGGTGAGCCGCTACAACGCGGTCTTCTCGATGTCGGCGCCCTTCTACGCGGTCAGCTCGGTCGCGGACCCCGCCTACAAGGCGCCCATCCACATGTATTACGGGACCACCGACCCGAACTACACGGGCGGCGCCTACGCCGAGTTGCAGCAGCAGTGGGAGACGCTGGGGGTGAGCTGGGAGAGCGACGTCGAGGCCGGCTTCGGGCACAACCCTCCGTGGCCGTCAGACACGGTGGCCAAGGGCTTCCAGTTCCTGTTGAGCAAGAGCTACGGCACCACCTGCGTTCCCGACGCGTCCCATGCCTGCCTGCAGGCCGCGCGCTTCCGGGTGTCCCTGACCTGGCAGGACTCCGCCGGCCACACCGGCGTGGGCTCGCTGGTTCCGGCCGCGGTGTCGTCCGACTCCGCGGTGCTCTGGTTCTTCGATCCCAGCAACTGGGAGATGCTGGTCAAGGTGCTGGATGGTTGTGGCCTCAACCAGCGGATCTGGGTCTTCGCCGCCGCCACCACCAACGTTCAGTACACGTTGACGATCACCGACACCGTCACCGGCCAGGTCAAGTCCTACCAGAACGCGGGCGGCCAGACCGCCGCCGTGATCACCGACACCAACGCCTTCGCCTCCTGCCCTTGAAGCTTCGCTGTCCGCGCCCTCCGCTTCGTTTCGGTCAACGTTTTGTGTCAGATGCCGGCCAGCGCTTCGCGCGCCGCGGCCCGCAGGTCCTCGATCGCCTGCTCGACACGGTCGCGATGGGTGCGGAACGAGAGGACGCAGATGCGCAGCGCGAAGCGGCCGCCAAGCATGGTGCCGGTGAGGTAGACGCGCCGGCGGGCGTTGACGCGCGCGAGCCAGTCGCGGTTCAGCCGGTTGAGGCGCGCATGGGCGTCGCCCGCGTCCTCGGCGCCGGCCGCCGCCGTTGCCTGCGGCTGGGCCGCCCCCGCTCCGGCCGTGACCCGGCTCCGCGGGGCCAGGCGGAAGGCAAACAGCGACAGCTGGGGCTCGGCCAGGATCTCGACCTCCGGCATGGCGCGCAGCTCTCCGGCGGCCCAATGCGCCAGGTCGAGCTTCTCGTCGAGGGCGTCGCGAAAGGGCGCCGCGCCGAGCAGCTTGAGCGCCAGCCAGACGCGCAGCCCGCGAAACGGACGCGACAGCTCGGGGGAGATCTCGCAGAAGTCGATCAGCTCGTCGTCGCTCGACAGCGGCGGCATGTAGTCGGCGGTGACACCGTGGGCGCGGCGCAGCGCGGCGCCGTCGCGGACCAGCAGCGCGCCGGTGCCGTAGGGCAGGAACAGGCTCTTGTGGGGATCCAGCACGATCGAATCGGCGCGCTCGATGCCGGCGAGCGCGCGCCGCCCGCGCTCGGTGAGCAGGAAGAACCCGCCGTAAGCGGCGTCGATGTGCAGCCAGAGCCCTTCGCGCGCGCACAGGTCGGCGAGGGGAGCCAGCGGATCGACGGCGCCGGTGTTGGTGCTGCCGGCATTGGCAACCACCATGAAGGGCAGCCGGCCCTGCCGGCGGTCCTCCGCGATGGCCGCGGCGAGCAGGTCGGGCCGCAGCCGGAACGCCGCGTCGCTGGCGATCGCGCGCACGCTCCCGGGAGGGAAGCCGGCGAGCAGGGCGGCCTTCTGCACCGAGTGATGGGCCTGGTCGGAGGCGTACAGGGTGCCGGCCAGGAACTGCTCCGGCAGCCGCTCGCGCCGGGCGGTGACCACCGCCGTGAAGTTGGCCAGCGAGCCGCCGCTGGTGAGCACGCCGCGCGCCGTTTTGGGGTAGCCGGCGAGGCCGGCGAACCAGGCGAGCACGTTGGCTTCCAGCTGTGACAGCGCCGGCGCGGCGGCGAACACGCCGACGTAGCGGTTGACCGCATCGGCAATGAGGTCCGCGACCGCGGCGTGCAACAGGCCGCCTCCCGGGATGTAGGCGAGGTAGCCCGGGCCGGCGGTGTTGAAGGATCGCGGCACCGCGCGTTCGAACAGCAGGTCGAGCACCTCGCCGAGCGGCGCCGGGTGCTCGGGCAGCGGCTCGACCAGGGAGCGGGCCAGGGGGGCGGCCCCGTCGGCGTCGGCGGCCGGCTGCAGCGGCAGCGAGTCGATGTGCGGCGCGATGCGGTCCATCGCCGCGTCGACCAGGCGGCGCAGCGCCGTGCCCGAGAGCTCGAGCGGGTACGCCGCCGGCGCCGCACCGGGCGTGGAGGCTGAGCCCGCGCTGCCCGCGGCAGTGGCAGGTTCCGACTCTTCCGCAGGCTGGCGCTCGATCATGGCGGCTGGCGATCCCGGCGGGCAAGCCTACCAGACGAGCGACAGGCGGCGGCGCGGCGCGCGGCGGTCGTGGCACGTCTCTTGCGGAGGCATCCGGCGGAGCCGTGGTGCCTCGGCACTGGCACAGAGAAAGGTGGTCGTGATGGCGGAACACACGGAATACGTGGGCGGCGGCTACGCCTCGTCGGGATGGCCCGAGGCGGGCTCGCCCTTGGGCGCCGCCGCGGCCCCCGCGGCGACCGGCGCCCGGCAGTCGTCTGGCCGGGCGTCTGGCGAGGAGGGCGGCGCCGCGGCGGCGCGCTTGCGCGCACGGATCGAGGATCTGAGGGAACAGGCCCGCGAGGAGACGGTGCGCCTGGCGGTCGACGCCCGCGAGGAGGTCGAGGCAGTGGTGCGCCGCCGCCAGGAAGCGCTGGCGGACCGGCTGGCCGGCATCGCGGCTGCCCTGCGCGACGCCGGGCGGCGGCTCGAGCGCGAAGCCGCGCCTGCCGCGGCGGGCGCCGGCTTCCGGCCGCTCGTGGCCGGCGTCGACGACCGGCCGGCGGGCTTCGCCGCTGGCAGCGCCGGCAGTCCGGCAACAGCCGCGGCGTCCTCGGCGGTGCCGGCAGCCCCGGCGCTGCCGGCGGTCGATGCCGCCACCAGGGGCCTCGCCGAGCTGGCCGAGCGTGCCGCCCGGCAGGTGGACCGGGCATCGCTCTACCTGCGGCGCAGCGAGCTCCGCGACGTGGCGCGGGACGTCGAGGACCTGGCCCGCCGGCGTCCGGCGGCCTTCGTCGGCGGCAGCTTCGCGGCGGGCCTGGTGCTGGCGCGCATCTTCAAGGGCTCCGGCGAGCGCCGCCCGTTCGCGAAGCTGGCGGGGAGGCGGTAATGGCCGCGTTCAGCAAGCGCCCGGCCGGCCGGCTGCGGCACCAGCTCGGCCGGTTGATCGCGGAGCGGCCGCTCGCGGCGGGCCTCGCCGCGCTGGCGCTCGGCGTGCTGGCGGGTGTCTTGCTTCCCGCGCCGCGCCGCGAGGACCGGCTGCTCGCTGGCTGAGCCAGCTTGGAGGGTCCGAGGCCCCGGGCGGTCCGGCGGCGTCAGTCGTCGATCAGGTTCTCGAAACGCGCCTTGTTGGCCGCCTTGAAGTAGGCCTCGCGCGGCGTCACGCGCTTGGCCTCGACCAGCGCCGCCAGGGCGTCGTCCATCATCTGCATGCCCATCGAGCGGCCGCCCTGCATCAGGGTCTGGATCATCGGCGTATTGCCCTCGCGGATGATGTTGGGCAGGGCGGGCGTCTTGAGCAGGATCTCGACGGCCGCGCAGCGACCGGTGCCGTCGGCGGTGCGCAGCAACAGCTGCGAGACCACCCCGGCCAGCGATTCGGCGAGCGTGGTGCGGATCTGCGCCTGCTCGTCGGCCGGAAAGGCGTCGATCAGGCGGTCGATGGTGTTGGCGGCGCCGTTGGTGTGCAAGGTGCCGAACACCAGGGCGCCCATCTCGGCGGCGGTCAGGGCCATCGCGGTGGTGTAGAGGTCGCGCATCTCGCCGACCAGGACGACGTCGGCATCCTCGCGGATGGCGCCGCGCAACGCCGCGCCGAAGCTCTCGGTGTCTCTGCCCACCTCGCGCTGCGAGAAGCGGCACCGCTTGTCGCGGTGCACGAACTCGACCGGGTCCTCGATGGTCACGATGTGCTTGCTGTAGGTGGCGTTGATGCGGTCGATGATCGCGGCCAGCGTCGTCGACTTGCCCGAGCCGGTCGGGCCGGTGATCAGGACGAGCCCGGAGCGGACGTCGGCCAGCCCGCCGATGGCGGCGGGAAGGTTGAGCTCCTGAAGGGTGGTGATCTGCTCGGGGATGAGGCGAAAGACGCCGCTGGCGCCGTTTTGCTGGAAGCTGTAGTTGACGCGGAAGCGGCCGACGCCTTCCATGCCATAGGCGAAGTCGATGTCATGGTCGCGCTGGTACTCCTCCCAGTGGGCGTCGGAGGCCACCTCGTGCAGCAGCGCCTGTACCCGCGCGTCGTCGAGCGCCGGCCAACCGTCGACCGGCTCGAGCGCGCCGTTGCGGCGGATGCGGGGCTCGAGCCCGGCCACCATGTGCAGGTCCGAGCCACGTTGTTGCTTGACGAAGCGCAGCAGGTCTTGCATCCCGGCCATGACGCGCGTCTCCATCGCGGCGGTGCTCAGGGCAGCCTCGCCGGGTCCTCGGCTTGCAGCAGCGCCTCGTCGCGGGTCACGACGCCGCTCCTGACCAGCTCGGCGAGGGAGCCGTCGAGCTGGATCATGCCGTGCCCGGCGCCGGTCTGCAGGATCGAGCGGATCTGGAAGGTCTTGTTCTCGCGGATCAGGTTGGCCGCCGCTTTGGTGACCATCAGCACCTCGAGCGCCGGCACGCGGCCGCGGCCGTCGGCCCGCGCCAGCAGTCGTTGCGACACCACGGCCCGCAGCGACTCGGAGATCATGGCGCGCATCTGGGGCTGCTGGTTGGGTGGAAAGACGCCGAGCATGCGGTTGATGGTGCGGACGGCGTTGTTGGTGTGCAGGGTGCCGAGGACCAGGTGGCCGGTCTCGGCGGCGGTGACCGCCAGCGAGATCGTTTCGAGGTCGCGCAGCTCGCCGATGGCGACGACGTCCGGGTCCTCGCGCAGGGCGGCGCGCAGGGCGCGGGCGAAGGAGGCGGTGTGGGGCCCAACCTGCCGCTGGTTGACGATGGCGCGGCGGGAAGGGTGGATGTACTCGATGGGGTCCTCGATGGTGACGATGTGGTCCGTCCGGGTGTGGTTGATGATGCTCAGCAATGCCGCCATGGTTGCT
>DATKFK010001212.1:0-3522 GCA_035544375.1 Thermoanaerobaculia bacterium | reverse complement strand
TAGGATGTCGGGTTCTCCCTCGATCCAGTCCTGTACCAGGCCGCGCCGAGACCCCGACAGGTAGACGAGGTCGGGTTGGACGACGGAGTGGTCGGCCAACACGACGGCGAGCGGAATGCGGAAGACCATGCCGCGCACGCTGTTGGCCAGCCGGTCGAGATGGGTCTTGAATACCTGCACCACGAGCGCCTCGTCCGCCGAGATCGTTGGGCGTTCGTAGAGCCTGCCGCGGATCAGCTCGCAGCGCGGCCCCTCCGGCAGCCCGGCATAGTCTTGCCGCCGGTAGAGTCCGAGGCCGGCGGGCGGCGTCAACGGCAGCTGCTTGAGGATCTCCGGCGGGTGCGGCGCCCGCTCCGCGGATGACGGAGCCGGTGGCTCCGCACCGCACCCGGTGCTATGGGCATCGGCGGTGCCAGCGGGTCGAGCCCGGCGCCGCACCGCGAGCGTGGGGGATGTGTGGCTCTCCGTAGGCGGCGATTCTGGTTCGAGGCTCGGCGTTGCCAGGCCCGGAGCGGCACCCGCCGGCAACCCGCGGCTGGGGGTAGGCTCCTCGATCGGCTCGCGGTACCGGAGCGCCGGCCCGACCGTGGTTTCGACGAGTCGCCGCACGTCGTCGATCGCGGCATGCATGCGCTGGAAGGCCACGGCGATCTCTCCCGCTTCCACTCGATTCGAGAGCGGGCGCGTGGGTGGGCCGGAGATGTCGGCGAGCTTGCCGAGGTAGTGGAAGAAATCCTCGGGCGCCACCTCCAGCGCGGCGAGGATCTTCTCGAGGGCCTTGAGATTTGGCAGCTCCCTGGCCCTCTCGTATCTCGACATCTGACTTCTATGGAGCCCGGCGGCGTCGGCGAGCCTGGTCTGGGTGACGCCCCTTTCCTCACGCCACATCGCGATGGCGCGACCGATCTTGTCAAACGCCGTTGGCGTCGGGGCGTCGGGTTGTGGCGCGTCGCGCCGTGCGGGAGATCCGCGGCTCATGGCGGCGGCTGAGCGTCCGTCGTGGTGGGCTCGTGCCGCGCGGCCAGCAGCAGGCGGTCCGCCAGGTCCTCGAGCGCGGGGATCAGGTCGGGGCGTTCGCCGCGATGGGCCGGGAGGCCGTCGAGGTAGTGGCGGACCGGACCCAGGGCCGACCGGAAGCGTGACGAGGGCTCCTGGGCGTAGAAGGCGAGCAGGTCGATCATCATGGCCGGCCGCAGCGCCAGCGGCCGGCATTCGAAGGCATTCAGCAACTGCGGTCCGAGATCGTTGATGCCGTCCAGGCACCCGGCGCCGGTGCGGGCGACGAGCAGATCGAGAGTGCAGCGGGCTGCCTCGGCGATGCTGCCCGCGGCGGTCAGGCGGCGCCGCACCGCGTCGAGCCGCGCGGCGGCCTCGCCGGCGTCGTCGCCCAGGGCGGCGATGCGGGCCTCCCACCAGGCGCGGAACACCTCCTCGCCGGCGCCCGGCGCGCGCTCGTAGAGGGCCTGGGCGCGGTGCAGGACGGCGCGGGATCGGGCGGGCCGCCCGCTGGCCAGCTCGCACCAGGCGAGCACCACGCCGACCCGCGCCGCCAGGGAGGGGGCCAGCCCGGCGTCGATGGCGACGAAGGCGCGCGCCAGCTCGAAGCGCGCGGGCCGCGGGTCGGGCTGGCCGACGAGCCCCATGCCCGCCTGGGCGCGGCAAACCGCTTCGCCCTGGCGAAACCCTGCCTGGCCGAACATGCGCCCGGCGTGGACGAAGAGGCCGGCTGCCTCGTCGAGGCGCCGCTGCGCACGGCGCACCTGCGCCACGGCGGCGAGCAGCGTTGCCCGCTCGGCGCTGACCGGGGGCGCGACGCAGAGGTAGGGAAGCACCTGCTGCACGACCTCTTCTGCCTCCTGGCCGCGACGCTGCAGGCGCCGGGAGCGCAGGATCGCGGCGAAGGCGCGGAAGAGGAGAGCGAAGGTGGCCCCCTGGGGATCGTCGTCCGCGGTCTTGAGGAGGGCGGTGGCCGCGGCGGCGAGCTGCTCGGCCCGCAATGGATCGTCGACCAGGGCCTCAGCGCGAGCGACGAGCGCGGCCGCCGGTGCGACCCGATCGGCGGCCGCGGGCGCGCCGGTGGCGGCTGGTTCCCGCGGTTGGTGGCCGTTGGTGCCGGCGTCGGCGCCGCCGTTGGTGCGGTCATCGATCATGGAATCTCCCGGGGAAACGTCGATGGCAGGGCTTGCGCTCCCGCGGCGCCGATCGGGTCCTCGAGCTCGCCGCGGCGGCGCAGCACGCGGTCCGAGAGCAGCCGCGCCGGCCGCAGCAGGGGCGGGCGCAAGGGATCGAGCGGGGTCACCTGCCGTAAGCGGCGCCTCAGGTCCCAGCACGGCGCGTACACGCTGTCGGCGTGGTCCGCCGCGAGCGCGGCGAGCTGCTTCATGTCCCGCGCCCACTGCTCGCCCACACCCGGAAACGCCCGTGCCAGGGCGCCGGTCAGGTCCGTGACCTCGGCGAAGCTGCGCGCATCGATGCACAGCAGCAGCCGGTCGAAGGTGCAGCGCGCCGCCTCCGTGGGGCTGCCGCGCAGCAGCAGCTCGCGGCGCACGGCGTCGAGCAGGGTGGCCGCGCCTAAGGCGTCGCCGGCGGCCGCGGCGATCCTCGCCTCTCGCCAGCGGCGCTCTAGGGCCTCCGGCCCCGCCGCGCCATCCGGCGCCAGGGGCGCCAGGTCGTAGAGGGCACGCGCGCGGCGGAGGTCCTCGGCGCCGGCAGCGGGGCCGGCGACGACCGTCGCGACCTCGGCGAGCGCCAGCCGCAACCGCGCCGCCAGCGAAGGCGCGGCGCATGGATCGAGCAGCGCGAGCGCCGGCGACAGCGAAAGCCGCGCACTGAGCAGGTCGCCGCTGTCGAGCAGCAGCAGGCCGAGCTCCGCCTGGCAGGCGGCGACGGCCTGGGCGGCGCCTAGCTGCGAGAAGCGATACGCGGCGAGCAGGAACTGCCCGATGGCTGAATCCAGGGCGCCGGTGTCCGCCAAGACCTGCGCCTGGCCGACGGCGGCGAGGGCGGCTTCCTCCGATGGCCCGGAAGCGGGGATGAACGCGAACATGCATTGAAAGGAGTGGTCGGCCAGGCGCCACTGCTGCGCGGCGAGCAGCGCCTTGCCGAAGAGCCAGTGGGCGAGCGCCGCCGCCCGCCGGGCCTTGCCGGCGCCGTCCCGGGGCATCGCCTGAGCGACAGCCGCCGCCAACTCGGCGGTGGGCCGCGGGTCGGTGGCCAGATCGAACAGCTCGCTTTCGGCGCGCAGCGCCAAGAAGCTGGCAAGCGAGGGGCGCTGGTAGCGCGGCTCGTGGAGCGCGGCTGCCTGCCGCTCGCAGGCCGACATGGCCATGAGCTGCGCGGCCAGTTGCGCGTCGTCCTCGGCCGCGGAGAGGAGAGCGAAGGTGCGCGGGCGTTGCGCCTCCAGCCCGCCGAGCTGCGGGGCGCCGACGCCCGCGGGCGCCACGGCGCAATTCGCGCCATGCAAAGGCGAGGGGGGCGCGGGCGCGGCGTCGAGCGGCGTCATGGCGAGGTGGCGGTGGCCTC
>DATKFK010001211.1:0-6184 GCA_035544375.1 Thermoanaerobaculia bacterium | reverse complement strand
CCGATCGCCACCGTCTAGTTCCTGGACTTCGCGCCGGCACCGCCATACGGCATCAAGCCCAGCATCCACGAAAAGTCTTGCGACGTGGAATTGGGGGTTACCGGAGTGCAATTCGCGCTTGGGTTTGGCTGGTTGCAGGCGTACCCAACGCTGGCCCATCCAGTCGGTGGACCGCCGAAATTGTTCTCGGCCGGGTATGTGGGTGACGATGGCAATGGCTGCTTGCCATCGAAATACGCGTACCTGTGGCAGGTGATGCACGACGCTTGGCCGGGAAACACCCCCGCGTTGAACTCCACGAAGGAGCTGCCCAGCGGCACCGGCTTCCCGTTGCTGACGAACTGGGACTGGGCTCCCGTGAGGAAGTAATTGTTAAAGGCAGGATTCAGGTGCGCCGCGGCCATGGCCTGGTGCAGCTGCGGACTCTGCTGCGCCGGGTGACCCTTGCCGTAGGGTTGACTCGACGTGGTTCCCCATGGATCGAAGCAAGTGCTGTAGAGACTGGGGTCGCAGCGATTGGGATTGGTGACGTTGCTGTTGGGCTCGAACGTCGCCCATAGCCAATCCGGCAGCACCTTCGAGGAGATGTGGAGGCCCACCAGCGCGTAGCAGGTGCCATTGATCGTCTCGGTGTACAGGCTGTGGGTTGGATCCGGGCAGGCAAAGGTCGGGTTGCTGTACGACGACACCGGCACCCAGTCGGCCTTGATTTCCACGCCGGTCCACGGGAAGGTGATCGCCCCGCCGTGAGCGTTGCCGTAGGTCTGCTGGCCGCCGAGCGTGGTCAGGCCGCTCTGCTTCACGAAGCCCGCTTCCGCCGTGTTCACGAAAACCTCTTCGCAGAACTTGGCGGTCGCCGTCACGTTGGCAGGGGGCGGGAATCCCCCAACCGGCGCGGTGGCCATACCGTTGCATTCATCGCCGGGCTGAAGCGCATTGGCCTTGGCGCCCAGCAGCTTTCTTTGCAGGGCGCTGCCGTGCGGGATGCGGACCCTGCCCTTGCCGGCGCGCTTCGCGGCGGCGGCCACGATCGACGGGCTGGGGCAAAAGGCCATGGCGGGACTCAGTTGACATTGCTCAGTCCAGCTTTCAAAGGCCAGGGAACCGTTTTGGGGTTTCATGGCCTCGAGGAAGAGATACCAAGCGAACCTGGCCTGCGCGCCGGCGTCATCCGCGGTGGGTCTGGCGCTCATGTCTGCCGCCGGCTGCTTCGCAGCCGGGTTCTTGGCGGCAGAGCTCTGGGACGCCTGTGGCCCGGTCGCCGTCTCCGCACGGCCCTCCGAGTAGAGATTGAGACAGACGCCTACAGCCAGGATCGAGAGCAGAGCCGCGACCAGCTTAAAGCGATTTGTCATGACGAATCTCTCCTTGCCGCCAGTGCGAGCGGCCCAAGTGCTTCACCAACTCAAGGACTGAGCTCTTAATTTTACGATACACCGTCACAGCGGCCGCCGCAAACCTATACGTCGATTGCGATACGCTAAAATATTGACCAGCCAGCGGCGAAGCGGCCTGCAGCCGCATCCCCGTCCCGGCTCTTTCTCTGCTCTGGCGCCTGGGGGTATGATCCGAGCCGGCGTTGGAGTCCGCCTGCGAACGCCGCTTCGTCCGGGGCTTCCTGCCGAGGAAGCCGAGGAGGTGCCTGCCATCATGAGGATGGTCGGACCCGCGAAACGCCTCACCGTCTACCTGGGCGAGAGCGACCACTGGCGCGGCCGGCCGCTGCACGGCGCCTTGCTCGAAACCCTGCGCAAGGGCGGGCTTGCCGGCGCCACCGTGACGCGGGCCATCTCCGGCTTCGGCGCTCACTCCCGCATCCACAGCACGGCGATCCTCAGGCTCTCCCAGGACCTGCCGCTGATCCTCGAGCTCGTGGACACCGCGGAGCGCGTCGACCATGCCCTGTCGCTGATCGGCCCCATGGTCCGCGAAGGGCTGATCACGATCGAAGACGTGCACGTCGTCAAGTACAGCCATCGCTACCTTGCGCCGCTGCCCGCCGACCGTCCGGTGCGCGACTTCATGAGCAAGCCGGCGGTCGCGACGAGCCCGGGAGCCGCCATCCTCGATGCCTGGGACCTGATGGTGATGCACGGCTTGAAAGCACTCCCGGTGATCGACGAGAGCGGACGGCCGCTGGGCCTGCTGAGCGACGGCGACCTCATGGAGCGGACCGGCATGGTCCAGCGCCTGGCCATTGCCGAGCGCCTGGACGCGGCGACCCTCGCCAGCTGGCGCCAGGCGCTGGCCGGTCTCGCCCCGAAGGTCGGCGAGGTCATGACCCGTCCCGCCGAGGTGGTCCTCGACGACAGCTCCCTCGGCCGCGCCGCCACCCTGATGAACGAGCACGGACGCAAGCGGCTGCTGGTGGTCGATCACGCCGGCGCCTTGGTCGGCGTGCTCAGCCGCTTCGACGTCCTGGCCGCGATCTCCCCCGCCCACAAGGGAGAGCGCGAGCAGCCTCCGGCCGGGGCACTGCGGACCGTCGGCGAGGTGATGGACCGCCGCCTTCCCGCGGTTCCCGAGGACGCGGACCTCCCCGAGGTCGTGGCGAAGATGGTGGCGGGCGGCTTCAAGCGGCTGATCGTGGTGGATGCAGAGGGCCGCCCGCTGGGGCTCATCAGCGACGGCGACCTGGTCGCCAGGGTGCGGCCGGAGGCCCGTTCCGGCCTGCTGCGCGCCCTGGCACGGCGCGGCAGGCCGCCCGAGGATGCTGCCGTCACCGCCCGGCAGCTGATGTCGCCCGGGGTCCTGGACGTCCCGCCCGGGATGCCGGTGGGCGAGGCGATCGGGCGGGCGCTCGCCAACCGCCGCAAGCGCCTGGTGATCGTGGACGAGCAAGGCCGCGCGATCGGCATCGTCGATCGCCGCGATCTGTTGCGCGCGGTCGCCGCCTAGCGGCATACACTCGGCTCAGGACCGGTCGTGGGGCGGACGCGCGAGCGTGCGCTGCCTGCGGCCGCCGGGGCCGCCTCGGCGCGGTAATGCTCCTGGCCTTCCTCGATCACCGCGTGGAGCTCGACGCGAGTGGTCGGCTCGGGAAGGCGCACCACGGCTCTCGGTGCCGGTTCAGCTCTCGGTCGCCGGTGCGCGGCGCTCGCCGCCGCCTACTTGCGCCCCGGTTGCCGCGGCGCAGCCGCGGAAAAAGGGTAGCGCCAGGATCTTGCCGAGCCCCAGCCGTCGTGCATCGCGCCAATTCCACAGTCCGAAAGGAGGCGAGCAGGCTGTGTGCGTGCGGAGCGTGGCGAAGAGGCGATCCCAGGCGACCAGGAGCGTCCCAAAGTTGGAGTCCGTTTCCTCCGGCTCGGGGCTGTGATGGACGCGATGCATGGCTGGCGGCACGAAGGTCCACCACAGCATCGGCTCGAGCCTGGGATGGACGCCGATGTTCGCATGCTGGAACTGGGCCGCCAGCAGCAGCACGATCTCGAAGGCGACGAGACCTTGGTACGAGATCCCGAGCAGGGCCACGAACACCAGCTTGGCGACGCTCGATGCCAGGACTTCGCCCATATGGAAGCGCGACGCCGACGAGACGTCGAGATCCAGGTCGGTGTGATGGACCTGGTGGAATCTCCACAGCAGCGGCACGCGGTGGTAGCCGCGATGGAGCCAGTAGGTGAGCAGGTCGAGCGCCCCGATCTCCGCGGGCAGGCGCAGCCAGTAGGGCGCCGCGGTGAGCTCGAAGAGGCCGACGCGCCACGGCGCCATCCGGCGCAGGGCGATCACGTAGCAGGCGGCGCACAGGGCCGCGACGGTGAGCCCGTTGAGCGCGGCGAGGCCAAGATTGACCAGCCAGCGCCGAGGCTTCGACGCCGTCGCAGCGTGATGGGGAGCGATCATCTCCCAGGACAGGAACGTCAAGAGACCGGCAAGGAAGCTGGCAAGGCGGAGCGTACTCTGCGGCACGGCACGGGCGAATGTACTCCCGAGCACCGGCGAGGGGCAAGCCCGACGCCGCTGCGCCGCTGCGCCAGGGCCCTGGGCGGAGCCCCTCCCTGCCTCCAGCACCTGATTGTCGAAGCAATGTATGATGGCGCTGTAAGCAAGACAACACCTCGGAGGAACGCAAGATGGCTACGGCCTCCTCATCCGCAAAACTGGCCTACGGTTTCCCGACCCCAGGCCCGCAGGACCCGTCCGGCCAGCGCGTCATGGACCACGTGTTCTTTCTTTCCAACGCGGGCTTTAAAGCGGCGCGCGAGGACACCAGCTACGACTACGTCATTGTCGGTTCCGGCTTCTGTGCGCTCGCCTTCGCCGAGCGCGCGCTGAAGAACCAGCCGGCCAGCCGCATCCTGATCGTCGAGCGCGGGCCGTTCTTTCTGCCAGAGCACTTTCAGAACCTGCCGCTGCCGTTCAAGCAGACGCTGGGCGGCATGTCCGAGACCTTTCCGTGGACCCTGTCGGCCACGACCGCCCTTGGGCTCGATGGTGGCTACATCCGTTGGCAGCACGGCACGGTGCCTTTCTTCGGCGGCCGGTCGACTCTCTGGAGTGCTTGGTGCCCGCGGCCGAGCGCAATGGAAATGGACGGCTGGCCGGCCGAAACCATGCGGGCGGCGCAGGATAACTTCGCCGCCGCCGAAAAGCTGCTGCGGGTCAAGCCGGCCGACCAGATCGACAGCGGCAAGGACGCCGCGCAGCGCCAGTTGATCGCCGGCCGACGCCCGGTCTATGGCGAGCTGCAGAAACGCGTGCAGTCCTTGCTTGCAAGAGGCGCCACCAGCGTGCCCGGCATCTACCGCAGCGAGGCCGCCCCGCTCGCATGCGCCGCCGAAGATGTCGACGGTGTCGACTTCCAGAAATTCTCCACGCCGGGCGAGCTGCTGATGCTGACCGGCGAACGCACCGGCGGCATGGGCCGCGTCGAAATCGCCTGCGAATGTGTGATCGAGCACATCGTCCAGCAACACGGCACGGCAAGCGCCCTGCAGACCTCGCGCGGCGTGCTGGCGCTCGGCAACGCCAAGCTGGTGCTGGCCATGGGCACGCTGCCGCCGACGACGCTGGTACGCAACTCCTTCCTGCGGGCGGCCAATATCGGTGAGCGCTTCTCGGCCCACTTCATCACCTCTGTCGTCGCCCGGGTACCCAAGGCGGACATTGACCCTGAAGGCAGGTTCGGAGATCTGGAGCTGGGCGCCTGTTATGTGGCCGGCATCGGCCCCAAGGGTTACACCCAGCAATACCACATCCAGTTGTCGGCGTTGTGGGACAAGCAGCCGCTCAAGAACGCCGGCGTCGCCCTGCGCTACATGCCCGATGTCGTGGCGACCGCCTCCATGGCCCAACTGCTCTCGTCCGAGGGCTACGTGGTGTTCGTCTGCGCCGTGCTCGGCGAGCTCGATTACCGCAACGACAAGAACTGGTTCCGCCATAACGAGCAAGATGACAACCCGACCACCAACTCGCTCTTGCAGGTGGTGGAAAACAAGAGCGATCAGGAGACCTGGGATGCCATGGACGAAGGCAACTTCGGCATCCTCGAAAAGGTTCTATCGTTCGGCCATATCGAGTACTGGCACGGCTCCCCGGACGAGGGCAAGTGGACGGCCCAGCGCCCGACCGTCGCCGAACGCCGGGTGCCGGCGTTGGTGCACGAGAGCTCGACGCTGCACATCGGCCGCGAAGAAAGTGCCCCGGTTGGCCTGGATTACCGGCTCAAGGCCGCCAGCAACGTCTACGTGGCCGGCGGCGCCCTGTGGCCGCAGGGCGGCTCGTGGAATCCGACCATGACGATGGTGGCGCTGGCGCAGGACCTGGCCGACAAGCTGGCGCGCTGACCAGCCGTCGCCATGGCGGTGGGCTCGGCACGGCGGTCTTTGCGACGCCCGCCGCGGTCTCTGTCATCAGGATTCGCTTCTCGCGCCGGGCCCTGGCGAAGACCTCTCGTCGGACGCACCTCTGCTGTCTTCCATGATCGCTGCAACGTCGCGGCCCGACGCCAGGGCGCCAGGTTTCGCAGGGGAGGCGCTCAGCGTCCGCAGCGCATAAGCGAATTCCGTTTGAGTCGGCATCTTTCCGCCAAGCTGGTATACTCCGCTCGCACCAGCATCGTGATCCGAGCCGGTAGGGAAATCCTCCCTCTTCGGCGAATGCTCCGTTTGCGCTCCGGGGGTACATCAGATGTCTTCAACTCGCATCGGGCCCAAGGTCGTGTGTCCTCCTGCCGGCCGTCAAC
>DATKFK010001210.1:0-8818 GCA_035544375.1 Thermoanaerobaculia bacterium | reverse complement strand
AGGGCTACCACGATTTCTCGATCGTTCGCGGCGGCCTGGTCGTCTTTCCGCGGCTGGTGGCCGCCGACGACCGCCAGCCGGCCGATCTCGAGATCGTCGAGAGCGGTATCCCGGAGCTCGACAGCCTGCTCGGCGGCGGCGTCGCCCGCGGCACCAGCACCATGCTGCTGGGGCCGTCGGGTGTCGGCAAGACGACCCTGGCGTCGCAGTACGTCGCGACGCGCGCCAAAAACGGCGAGCGGGCCCTGGTCTATCTCTTCGACGAGATGCCCTCGGTGTGGCTGGAACGCTGTATAGGGCTGGGCATGAACGTCCAGCCGCTGATCGCCAGCGGGCTGATCGAGCTGCGCCGGGTGGACCCCGCCGAGCTCTCGCCCGGCGAGTTTGCGCACTCGGTGCGGCAGGAGGTCGACGGCGGGACGCGGACCCTGGTGATCGACAGCTTGAACGGCTACCAGAACGCCATGCCCGAGGAGCACTTCCTGGGACTGCACCTGCGCGAGCTGCTCTCCTTCCTCAACCAGCGGGGCGTCCTGACCCTGCTGGTGATGACCCAGCACGGCCTGGTCGGCGGCTACGTCGAATCGCCGCTCGAGCTCAGCTACCTCGCCGACAACGTCATCGTGCTGCGCTACTTCGAGGCCTTCGGCGAGGTCCGGCAGGCCATCTCGGCGCTCAAGAAGCGCACCGGCCCCCACGAGCGCACCATCCGCGAGCTGCGCCTGGGCCCCGACGGTCCGCGCCTCGGCAGCATGCTCAAGGAGTTCCAGGGCGTGCTGGGGGGAACCCTGACCTACCTGGGAGACCGGGACCCGCTGCTCGCCGAGGACGCGGGCGCCAGGCATGCCAGGCATGGCTAAGGGCATCGAGAGCATCGAAGGTGTCGAGGGCGGGCGCGACCCGCGCGAGGAGCGCATCCTCATCCTGGCGCCGACCGGCCGCGACGCGGCGATCGCCTGCCAGGTGCTGGGCGGCGCCGGCTTGGCGTGCGCCGCCTGCGCCGACGCCGGCGAGCTGTGGCGGGAGATCGACGCCGGCGCCGGAACGGTGGTCCTCGCCGAGGAGGCGCTCACCGGCTGGGTGGTGCAGGGGCTGCTGAGCTGGCTCGGGCGCCAGCAGCCCTGGTCGGACCTGCCGCTGATCATCGTCGTCGACGGCGGCGACGCGAGCGAGAAGGCGCTCGCGATGCTGGCGCCGCTCTCCAACGCCACGATCCTCGAGCGGCCGGTCCGCCTCAACACGCTGGTCAGCGCCGTGCAGACGTCGCTGCGCGCCCGGCGCCGCCAGTACGAGGTGCGCGACCTGCTGCACCGCCAGGCGGAGACCGACCGCCGCAAGGACGAGTTCCTGGCGATGCTCGGCCACGAGATCAGGAACCCCCTGGCCGCCATCCGCAACGCGCTCTACATCCTCGACCGGGCGGGCTCGCGCGACGCGCGGCCGGCGCGCCAGCTGCAGGTCATCGAGCGCCAGACCAACAACCTGGTGCGCATGGTCGACGACCTGCTCGACGTGTCGCGCGTGACCCTGGGCAAGATCAGGCTGGACCTGCAGACCGTCGACCTGCGGGAGGCCGTGGAGCGCTGCCTCTCGGAGCTCGGCATGGCGGCGCTTGCCGAAAGCCATTCCCTGCGCCTGCGGGTGGACATCGAAAAGGCCCTGGTCGAGGCCGATCCGGTGCGTATCGAGCAGGTGGTCTGCAACCTGATCCAGAATGCCGTCAAGTACACACCGCGCGGCGGTAGCCTGACGGTGTCGGCGCGGGCCGAGGCGGGGATGGGAGTGGTGCGGGTTGCCGACACCGGCATCGGCATCCCGGAGGCGATGCTGCCGCACATCTTCGAGCCCTTCATCCAGGTGGAGAGCTCACGGCTGCGCTCCGAAGGCGGGCTCGGCCTGGGATTGCCCCTGGTGCGCGGCCTGGTGCTGCTGCACGGCGGCAAGGTGGAGGCGCACAGCGCCGGACCCGGCGGCGGCAGCGAATTCGTGGTGTCGCTGCCGCTCAAGCCGCTGACCTCGACGCACTGTTTCCAAGACGCGCCGCGCCCATCCCGCGCCGACGGCCGGATGCCCGGCAGCGGCCTGCGGGTGCTGGTCGTCGAAGACAACCGGGACGGCCGCGAGTCGCTGCGCGAGCTGCTCGAGATCTGGGGCCACCAGGTCGAGGTGGCGGAAAACGGCATCGCCGGCCTCGAAAAGGCGTTCGCCGCACCGCCGGACGCGGCGTTGATCGACATCGGCCTGCCCAAGATCGACGGCAACGAGGTGGCGCGGCGCATCCGGGCGGTGCTCGACCCGGATCACATCGCGCTGATCGCGATGACCGGCTACGGGCAGCCCGAGGACCGGCGGCGCGCCATCGAGGCCGGCTTCGACACCTACCTGGTCAAGCCGGTCGATCCTTCCGACCTTGGGCGCATCCTGATCGAGGTGTCCCAGCGCCGCGACCCCCACCGCGTGGAGCACGCCTGAGGGCGAAACGGTCGGCCGAAGCGAGGAGGACGGCCAGCAACTCGCCGGCCGCATCAGGGGGCGGCCAGGCGGGCGCCGCGTCCGAGGTGGAGGTCGTCTGGACGGCGGCCGCGACGAGCGCGGCAGACATGCGATACTCTTGTAGCACACTCCTGACCGGCACGTGACCGCGCTGCCACGACCACGTCACCGCGCGGTGCCAACCTGCCGGCGGAGGAAAAGCACGATTTGGACGCCTTGGAGTTGTTGCAGGAGATCTTGGCGCTGATCGCGGCGGTGTCCCTGGCGGCCACCTTCGTCGCCGCGGCCGCCGCCCTGCGGCTGCTGGGGCGCCGGCCCGCGCGCCGGAGCCATCGCCGGCCCGATCCCAGCGCCACGGACGCCACCCTGCCCTCACCGCCCCTCCTGTCCCAGGCCCTGCCCCCGATCTCGGTGCTCAAGCCGCTCAAGGGGCTCGACGAGGGGCTGTTCGAGAACCTCGCCTCGCTGGCGGCCCAGGATTACCCCCGCTTCGAGCTGGTGCTGGGCACCGAGGACCCGCGGGACCCGGCGCTGGCGGTGGCCGAGCGGCTGCGGCAAGCCTTCCCGCGGTTGCCGATCACGGTGGTGGCGGGCGCCGCGCCGCTCGGCTTCAACCCCAAGATCACCAACCTCGCATCCCTCGCGCGGCATGCCCGCCACGAGCTGCTGCTGATCTCGGACTCCAACGTCCGCGCCCGCCCGGGCTACCTCCGCGCCCTGGTTGCCGAGCGCGCGGCGAGCCGCGCCGGCATGGTGTCGTCGGTCCTGGCCGGCGTCGGCGAGGCCAGCCTCGGGGCGCTGCTCGAGAACCTGCACCTCAACTCCTTCGTCGCCGGCACGGTTTGCGCCGCGCAGCTGTTCGGCTCGCCATGCGTGGTCGGCAAGTCGATGCTCTTCCGGCGCGACGACCTCGAGGCGGCCGGCGGCTTCCAGGGCGTGCGCGACGTGCTGGCCGAGGACTACGTGCTCGGCTGCCGCTTTCAGCGGCTGGGGCTGCCGGTGGCGCTGTCGGCGCACGTCCTGCCGGTCCTGCACGAGCGCCGCTCGGTGCGCGAGTTCCTGGCCCGGCACCTGCGCTGGGCCCAGATGCGGCGGCGGCTGTCGCCGGCCTTCTTCGGCGAGCCGCTGCTCAATCCGCTGCCCTGGCTGCTGGCGCTGGTGGCTGCCGCGGCCTTGCGGGGCGGCGAGGCGTTCCTTGCCGCGGGTGTCTTCGCCGGCGCCGGCCTGGCGCTCAAGATCGCCGCCGACGCCCTGCTGGCCCGGCGCCTGCGCGGCCAGGCGCTGCCGGCCGCCGCCCTGGCGGCCATCCCGTTC
Organism: Thermoanaerobaculia bacterium; assembly: GCA_035544375.1. Taxonomy (GTDB): domain Bacteria; phylum Acidobacteriota; class Thermoanaerobaculia; order Multivoradales; family UBA5704; genus JASLEW01. The sequence continues at coordinate 5,011 of DATKFK010001210.1, read as the reverse complement.
AAGGACCTCCTGGTTGCCGGCGTCTGGCTGGCGGGTGCCTTCCGCACCACCATCCTGTGGCGCCAGACCCGGCTGCGGATCGGCCCCGGCAGCGTGCTGGCGCCGCTCGCGCCGCCGGTTCCGCTCGCCCCGCTCGCGACCTCTCGCGACACCTTCGACGCGTTCGACACGTTCGACAGTTTCGAGACACCCGGCGCGGTCTCGCGGCTGGAGGTGTCGGCATGAGCCCGCTGCGCGCCGCCAGCCAGGAGACCTGGAAATGGGTGGTCTCGGTCGACGAGGCGATCCTCCTGGCCGTCCGCCGCTGGGAGTCGGCGTTGATGACGCGCCTGATGCGGATGCTCACCCGCATGGGCGATCCGGCCGCCTGGGTGGTGGTGGGGCTGATCCTCGGCGCGGTGGCCGGAGCGCACTATGCGTGGCTGCTCGGCACCGGCGCAGGGCTGGCGGTCGCCGGCTCGCAGGTGCTCAAGCGGGTGTTCTGCCGGCCGCGGCCCACCACCGGCATCGGCGGTTTCGCGGCGCTGGTGGCGATCCCGGACCGGTTCTCCTTTCCCTCGGGCCATACCGCGGCGGCCTTCGGCGTGGCGGTGGCGCTCGCCGGCGAGGGCAGCGGCACCGCCCTGCTCATCCTGGTCCTGGCCTTCGGCATCGCCATCTCGAGGATCTATCTCGGCGCCCATTACCCCCTGGACGTTGCCGCCGGGGTGCTGGTGGGAGCCGCCTCGGGCCTCGTCGCCAGGCTGCTCATCGACGGCTTCCATCTGCTCGTCTTCCTGGGCTACGCTGGGCTGACCCTGGTCCCCCTGGGGCTGGGGGGCTGATCCTCCCTCTCGATGAGCGCCGGGGAGGCCGGCCCGCCCGGCCGGACCGTCTTTTCCATGCCTGCGCCGGGCCGCGATCGTGGATAGATCGTCAGCCGCCACGGAAGAGCCGGGCGCGACAGCCACGCTGACGGCGCCGCCGAGCGTGCCGGCCGCGTCCGCGGCGCCTGCCGCCGCCGCGGCGCCTGCCACGCCGGCCGCGCCGTCCCGGCCGGTCATCGCCGGGGTCGAGATGGGCTATGGGCACCTGCGGGCCGCCTATGCCTTGGCGGCGGCGCTGGGAGCGCCGGTCGTGCACGCGGACCGGCCGCCGGTCGCCGGCGCCGAAGAGGTGCGCCTGTGGCGGTCCGCGCGCCGCCTGTACGAGGCCACGGCGCGGGCGTCGCAGCTGCCGGTGCTGGGCGCGCCGCTGCGGGCCCTGCTCGACAGCCTGACCTCGATCCCGCACCTCTATCCCAAGCGGGACCTGTCGCGGCCCACCCTGCAGGCTCGCTCGCTCGACCGCCTGGTGCGCAAGGGTTTGGGAGCCGGCCTGGTGGAGCAGCTCCGGCGGACCGGAGCGCCGCTGCTCACCACCTACTTCGCCACCGCGGTCGTCGCCGACGCCCACGGCTGCGAGCCGGTGTACTGCGTGGTCACCGACGTCGACCTCAACCGCGTCTGGGTGCCCATGGACCCGCGGCGCAGCCGCATCGTCTTCCTCACCCCGACGCGGCGCGCGCTCAAGCGGCTGCAGGCTTACGGCGTGCCGCGCAGCCGGATCGAGTTCACCGGCTTTCCGCTGCCGCCGGAGCTGCTGGGCGGACCCGACCTGGAGACCCTGCGCCGGCACCTCGCCGGCCGCCTGGTGCGGCTGGATCGCAAGGGCATCTTCCGCGAGCAGGCGCGCAGCGAGATCCACTACTTCCTCGGCGTCGAGCTGCCGCGGGACCAGGAGCGCCGGCCGCCGCTGCTCACCTTCTCCCTGGGCGGCGCCGGCGCGCAGGCCGAGCTGGCGCGGGCGCTGGTCCACAGCCTGGCGCCGCTGGTCGGCGACGGCCGGCTGCGCCTCTGCCTGGCAGCCGGCATCCGGCCGGATGCCGCGGCCCGCTTCACGCGTTGGATCGCCGAGGCCGGTCTTGGCGACCGCCTGGGGGGCGACGTCCGCATCTTCGAGGCAGCCGATCTCGACGGCTACTTCGCGGGCTTCAACCAGCTGCTTGCCGAGACCGACATCCTGTGGACCAAGCCCAGCGAGATGACCTTCTTCGGCGCGCTCGGCATCCCGCTGGTCTTCTCCCATCCGGTGGGCATGCACGAGCGCTACAACCGCCGCTGGGCGATCGAGAACGGCGCCGGCTTGAAGCAGCGCGAGCCCGGGCACGCCGGCTACTGGATCAAGGAATGGCTGGCGGAAGGGACGCTGGCCGCGGCCGCCTGGTCGGGCTTCATGCGGCTGCCGAAGTTCGGGCTGTTCCACATCGTCGAGCGGGTTACCGGAAGGCGCCAGCGGACCACGACGAGTGCGGAAGGGGCTCAATCAATTTCGTTTTGAACGACGCGGCCGAGCATGCCTCCTGGCGCGAGCGCCAGCAGCTCGACCTCGCCGAAACGGTTCCAGAGCCCGGCGCCCTCGGGGCTGAACACCCGGATGTAGTTGTCGGTGAGGCCCTGTCCGGTGCCGCCCCGGGGGCGTTCCCAGAGCACGACCTCCCTGCGGCCGACGTGCGCCGACCGGAACTCGTTCTCCGACCGCGCGGCCGCCGCCAGCATGCGCGCCATCCGTTCCCGCAGCTCCGACGGCGGCACCGCGCCGGGCAGCGCCGCCGCCGGGGTGCCCGGGCGCGGCGAGAACGGGAAGACGTGCACCTTGGCGAAACCGAGCGCCGCCACCGTGGCCAGGCTCTCCTCGAGCTCGGCGGCGGTCTCGCCCGGGAAGCCGACGATGACGTCCGTGGTGACCGCCACGCCGGCAACGGCGGCCCGCACCTTTTCGACCAGCTGCCGATAGCGCTCGGCGGTGTAGGGCCGCCGCATGCGCCGCAGGGTGGCCGTGGCGCCGCTCTGCAGCGACAGGTGGAGGTGCCGGCACAGCCGGCGGTCGCTCCACAGGGCGAGCAGCTCGTCGTCCAGCTCCCAGGGCGCGATCGAGGTGAGCCGCAGCCGCGCCGCCGGGACTGCCGCCGCGGCCGGTGGCGGCCCCTGCGAGGAGCTGGCGGCCGCCGGCAGGGCGGCGAGCAGCTCGCGCACCAGGCCGGCAAGGCCTTGGCGGCGCCTGGGAACCTCGCCGGGACCCGCCCCAGCATCCGCAGCCGCGGCCGCCGCGGCCGCCTGGCCCGGCGCAGCAACCCCGACCGGCGCGGCAACCCCGACCGGCGCGGCCGTCGTGCCGGGCCCGCCGCCGGCGGCGCGATAGGCCGAGATCTGGACGCCGGTGATCACGATCTCGCGGTACCCCGCGAGCGCCAGGCCGCGCACCTCGTCCACCACCTCCGCCGCCGGCCGGCTGCGCTGGCGGCCGCGGGTCGCCGGGATGATGCAGAAGGAGCAGCGCATGTCGCAGCCGTCCTCGATCTTGACCAGCGCCCGGGTATGGCCGTCAGGCAGGCGCGCCTGGGCGGGCGCGCGAGATCGCGCCGGTGACGCAGCCTGCCGGCCAGGCTCCGCCGTCGCGGTGGTCGAGCTGCCGGAGAGGGCCGCGGCCACGGCCGTGGTGCCAGGGAGGACCGTCGCGGTGCACGGGGCTTCCGGCGATACCCTCGGCGGTGACGCTGCGAACGCCTCCTGCACCCGCTCGAGCAGGTGTTCCTTGCCGGCGTTCGGCACCACCAGGTCGACGCCCGCCAGGCTGGCTGCTTCCGCCGGCGAGGCGGTGGCATAGCAACCGGTGAGGACGGTGCGGGGCCCCTGGCCGGCGGTGGCCCGGGAGGCGGCGCGCGCCGCCTGGCGCGAGGAGCGGGCGGCCGCCGCGGTGACCGTGCAGGAGTTGACCACATGCAGGTCGGCCTCGGCCAGGGCAGCCGCCAGCTGGTGTCCCGCGGCCAGGAAATCGCGGGCCAGCCGATCGTTTTCGGCCTGGTTGAGCTTGCACCCCAGGTTGGTGAAGAACACCCGCACCGGAAGAGTCTAAATGCGAAATCAACCGCGCGGGGCACTCGCTCGCCACTCGGCCGACGCCAGGGAAGGCCGGACTGCGCGGCGCCCGACCGTGGGCGCGCCTGACCGCGGGACGGCGGAATGCAGGGTGTCGCAGCCGTGGTTCATGCTTCCAGAGCGGCGGCCCCTCGCTGCCGGCTCGGGAGGTCGGATAGGCGTGCGGATCGGCAGGGTCATTCCTGGCTCGGCGCCCGGCCCGGCGATGACGATGGCGCCGGCGGCGGTCGCCGCCAGCCGGCGGCCGCCGCCGGCGGCGCTGACGGCGCCGCGGTCGCTGCTCTTGCCGCTCTTCCTGCTCTTCCCGCTCTTGCCGCTGTTGCTGCTCTCGGCGAGGCAGCTGGCCGCCTCGGAGTCTCCCTGGATCGGCAATCCACAGTCGCAGCTGCGCCTGGTCAGCGGCGACGGCGTGGCGGCTCGCCACGGCGAGCTGCGCCTGGGTGTCCAGTTCCGCCTGGCGCCGGGATGGCACGTCTACTGGAAGAACAGCGGTGACGCGGGCTTCGCGCCGGTGGTCACCTGGAAGGCAGCCCCCGGCTTGAAGCCGCCCGAGCTGCTGTGGCCGGCGCCGCGGCGCTTCGAGCTGCCCGGCGGGCTCGAGGCGTTCGGTTACGCCGGCGAGGTGGTCTACCCGGTGCGGGCGGCGATCGACGCCGCGCCCGATAGCGGCCGGCTGCGCCTCGCCGCCAACGTCGACTACCTGGTGTGCGAGATCGACTGCATACCCTACCGCTACGATCTCAGCCTGGAGCAGCCGCTGGGCGAGCGGGCGCAGGCCGACCCGCGGACCGCGCGGCTGATCGACGCTTGGTGGCGCCAGGTGCCGCTGGCGCTGTCCGCCGACCGCCAGCCGGACCGCCCCGGCACGCCGGCGGTCCGCGAATCCCTGCCCGCCCCGCGGGCGGCCCTAAACGGGCAGGCCGTGGCGAGCGCACGCCTGCACGGAAACCCGGGAACCCCGGACGTGATGGCCCAGACCGAGATCGTCGGCGATGGAGCGTCGGCGCTGCGTGTCGAGCTGCGGCTGCGTGGCGTGACCGCCGCGCCCGCCGGCG
>DATKFK010001209.1:0-15732 GCA_035544375.1 Thermoanaerobaculia bacterium | reverse complement strand
TTCCTATTGGTTCTAACGAGCTGACAAAGAGGAGAAGAGCATGGCCGGCTTCAGCATCGCAGCGATATGGGAGAACATGACTTGGATCAACAAGGGCGTGGTCGTCATCTTGATCCTGCTGTCGATCTGGACGTTGTACGTCTCGGTCGAGCGCTGGCTGCTGTTCCGCAAGGCGCGGAGGCAGTCGCTCGAGTTCGCCCGGCTGGCGACCGACCACCTCAAGCATGACCGGCCGCAGGCAGCCATCGACGCGGCGATGAAATACCCGCAGAGCCACCTCGCCAGGGTCGTGGCGGCAGGGCTGCAGTCCTTCCAATACGAGAGCTCGACCAGCCCGCTCTCGCAGGTCGAGATCGTCGAGGCCGCCGGCCGCGCCGTCGAGCGCGCCGCCCTGCTCACCACCTCCGACTTCAAGCGCGGCATCGGCGGCCTGGCGACGATCGCCACGCTCACCCCGTTCATCGGCCTGTTCGGCACCGTCATCGGCATCATCAAGGCGTTCACCGGCATGGCGCTGACCGGCTCGGGCGGCATCGGCGCGGTGTCGGCCGGCATCGCCGAGGCGCTGGTGTCCACGGCCCTGGGCCTCTTCGTCGCCATCCCGGCGGCCTGGATCTTCAACTACTTCACCAACCAGCTGGAGCGGTTGCAGGTCGAGATGTCGAACTCCGCCTCCGAGCTGGTCGATTTCTTCATGAAGCAAAGGAGCAGGAATGCTGCCGCGGCGCGTTAAACCGAACCTCGTCCAGGAGGTGAAGAGCCAGATCAACGTCACCCCCCTGGTCGACGTCTGCCTGGTGCTGCTGATCATCTTCATGGTGGTCACGCCGATGCTGCAGAAGGGCATCGACGTCGCCCTGCCCGAGACCAAGGTGCCCGAGAAGATGCCGGAGAACAGCAAGCAGCTGACCATCTCCGTCAAGCAGGACGGCAGCGTCTTCGTCAGCCAAAACTGGGTGCCCGACAGCCAGGTGGCGGGGACGCTCAAGGGTATCCACGATCAGACCCCGGACAAGGCGGTGGTGCTCAAGGGCGACCGGCGCCTCAAGTACAAGAAAGTGCGCGAGGTGATGAAGCTGATCAACGAGGCCGGCTTCAGCCGTGTCGGCTTGGTGGTCGAGAAGGTCAAGACCGGGACCTCGGTCTAGCCCGGTCCGGAAGATCCGCAGCGCCGGCGGCCCACGAGCCCCGGCGCGGAAAAGGAGCAGTGCCCGATGGCAATGGACGTGCAAGGCGGCGCCAGCGGCATCCGCAGCGACATCAACATCACCCCGCTCGTCGACGTGGTGCTGGTGCTGCTGATCATCTTCATGGTGGCCGTGCCGCTGCTGCAGATGGGCTATGCGGTGCAGGTGCCGCCCAAGGTGACGACGGCGACCCCGCAGCCCGACGCCGATCAGATCATCGTGCGCCTGGACGATCAGGGGCATGCCTTCATCAACAAGACCCAGGTCGAGATGGCCGACTTCCAGGGCCGGCTGCGCACCGCGCTGACCGGCCGTCAGAGCAAGGTGGTCTTCTTTGCCGCCGACGGCGAGCTGCCTTACGACAAGGTCGCGACCTTCATGGACCTGACCCGCGACGCCGGCGCTCAGAACCTGGGCATCGTGTTCGAGGACATGCGGCCGCAGCCGGTGCAGACCACCCGCTGATGCAGGGGCGCCCTGGCGGCAGGGCGCCGATGCTCAGACGGGCGCCGATGCTCCGGCGGGCGCCCTGCTGGCGCCCTCCCGGCGCTCAGGGTGGCGGCGGGGACCGTCGCGGCCTTAGGAGATGGCGGATCCGGCCCAGCAGCAGGTTGAAGGGGTTCGACCGCGATAGGAACGGCAGCACCGGCCGCCTGCGCACCCCGAGCTCGTGATGCAGCTCGAGCAGCTGCCGGTTGTCGCGTTCGATCTTCAGACCGTCGGCGACGGCCCGCACCGCGGCGCGACGGTGATCGGCCAGCAGGTGGGTGCGCGCCAGGTTGAGGTAGTTCTCGGCCTGGTAGAATTCGAGCTTCACCGCGTGCTGGCAGAGCTTCAGGCCTTCCCCCAGCCGCTGCTGGCGCAACGCGATTCCATATCCCAGGTACGAGTAAACCAGGGCCGGCAGCGCTCCCGGACGCGCCTCCTGCTCGGCGATACGGGCCAGCGCCGGCAGGCCGTCCTTCCAGCCGCCGCGGCGGCAGCGCTCGATCGCGTCGCGCATGGCCTCGGTCATCTCGGCCGGACGCGCGCCGGTCGGCGCCAGGTCCGCGTCCGCGCCGAGGGCGGAACGAATGGCGTGCGTCGCTGGACCAGCGGCTTTGGAGTATGGCGATTTCAACATAGGTGAATGTATCGAATCCGTCGGTGGCTTGCAACCGGCGGATCTGCCCGGTAGTGCTCCATTCTGGTGTTGCTGGCCGGAGCACCCCTTGACCGTCAAGGCTTGTCCTGGTGGCGAATCAGCGGCGCCGGAAGGCCAGCACCGCGCTCCAGTCGATCCCCTTGAAGGATCGCGGCCCGTCGCAGACGGCCGAGATGTACTCCGCCTCGTCCACCAGGCCGGCGCCCCGCACCGCCAGCTGGTAGCGCTGGCCCGGCACCAGGCGGAACCCGCCGGCCGCGACCAGCACCCACCCCTTGCCGGGCAGAGACGGCGGCCGGTAGCTCGGGCCGATGGGCTCCACGCCCGGAGCCTACCACCCCGCACTGTCTCTGCAAGCGCTGTAGAATCCCCCAGGCGCGGCCAGGCTCGGCCAGCCGCACCCGGACCCCCGCCTCCGGTCGCCGCGCCGTCCAGCCGGCGGGAGCACCAGCGGGGGGTAGCTTGGACGAGCGGGACAAGCACTATCTCAGGAACTACTGGAAGGAAGCAGGGCGCCGCGCCTACCAAGACGCTCGGCATTTCGAGCCCCATGTGTGGTGGGAAATCGCCAGAGTGGTGGCGGTCCTGATGATTGCCCTGGCGTTGTCCGTCGCCGCCGCAACGGTATGGGGTCATGTGAGGGCGGGGCTGCTGGTTCTCGCGCTTGAGACTGCGCTGATTCTTCTTTGGTATTTGTTCATCCTCACGCCGGCGAGAATGCACCGAGATGCGCTGCTCAGGGTCCGAGAGGCGGAGGATAAAATTTTTGGACTCGAAGTCGAGCTGGCGCTCCGGCCCAAGCCTGAGCCGCCACCACCCGCCGCCATCGAGCCGACGGTCACCAGTGACACCTTGAATCGGTTGCGGGAAGTCTATGTGCCTTTCCGCAACGCCATGGCTTCCGCTCATCAGTTAGTGGACCAATTCTCCCAACTCTGGCATAGCGGATCGATCGATGACTGGCGACCACTTCTCAGTAAATTGTTGCAGCGCTACGTGCTACGAGACTCTGAGAACGCACTAGAACGGTTAGGCGGGAAGATAGCAGCCACGAGCGATCTTGCGATGTCGAAGTTCGATGATCTAAAACATGACTTCCATGCCGCGATTGATGAGTACCGCAAACTAGGTGAAAATCTCGTCCCGGCGGGGTGTCTTTTTTTCGAGGCCAGGTTTAATCTACTGTCTCGCTCGCTCTATTCGCAGCTCTACCAAAAACACCAGAAGTTTGTGGAAAAGCTGCGGGAGATACGCCTCGATTCCGACTTCGGGGAATTGGCCGGTCATCTTGATAAACTCGAACGCCTTCTACCGGAGCCGGTTACTGCGCCGCCGCCAGGAGTTCCGCCATCGACCAAGGTTTCCGGGTGATTCCGGCCGCCATCGCCGGCGTCATGCGGATGCTCCTGTGCATCCGGCAGAAGTTGTAATAGGCGAAGAAGAGCGCGAGCGCCGCGCGCAGGTTGGCTTTCTTCTGGCTGAACCCGTTCGACAGGCGCGTCATCCGGCGCAGGTGGCCGCGCAGCGTCCAGTTGTGCCGCTCGACGTGCGAAGTGCAAATGCGCGTCTCGTCCGGGTTGCCGGAGATGCTGATCTTTTCGGCGCCTATAAGCCGGGGAGGAGCATACCGACGCGCCTCCTCCCCGCCCTCCTGCCCAAACTCCTTGACCAGCTGCGCGTAGTCAACGCGCGCGCCCAGGTTGTACTCGACGGCATCCTCGTAGGCGCTGAACCCATCGGTCGAAAGCTGGAAGCGGCCGGCGGCCGTCGCCGCGCTCAGCTTCGCCATAAAGTCGTGCGCGTCCCACTTGGTGCGCCGGCCAAGGTGCCAGGCGAGCAGGAGCCTGCTGTGCCGGTCAAGTGCCGTGAAGCAGTAGCTATCGCCTGCCTCGGGGTCCTGGATGTTCTTCCGAGCTTTGGTGCCCTCCTTGCACCTGATGTAGGTCCACACCTCATCCGCCTGCACGTCCTCGACGGCGAGGTTCTTGACCGTCTCGGAGAGCAGCTGCTCGCAGCCGGCGCCGACCTGCACCAGGAGCTTGAGGATCGTTCCCTGGTGGCAGCCGACGACGCGCTGGATCGCTCGGATGCCCGAGCCTTCGCAGAGCAGTTGCAGCACCAGCAGGGCCTCATCAACGGGCAGGTTCATCGCGCCGAGGGGCCGGGCGCGGCGCTCGGAGAACGTCTTACGGCAGGTGCGGCAGCGGTAGCGCTGGCGGCCGTCGCGGGTGTGGCCGAACTTCTTGGCGTTGGCGGCTTGGCACATGTGGCAGACCATGGGCGGGCTCCTTGTGGGATGCCCGGCCAGAAGCCATAATCAGGGTGACGGCCCGTTCGGCTTCGGCTGGGCGGTTCGAGGCCCCGGCGGTCGTTGACGCGACTTCCGGGGCCGTTTTCATGCTCATAGCATATCATATGGAAACTCAGTGTCAATACCATAGGTTGACTTTGAGATGCCTTCTGGTATTCTTGGGCCATGCCAAGGACTGCCAAAGCAACGCCCGCCAAGGCCCCGCCCAAGCGCCGCCAGTCCGAGCCGCTTCTGCTCCGGCTGGAACCGGAGCACCTGCGCCTGATCTCCGAAGCTGCGGAATACCTCGGACTCCCTCGCGCCTCATGGATGCGCTCGACGCTGCTACAGGCCGCGCGCGCGGTTCTGAGCGCGAGGGGCGGCCAGGGGTAGGGATCGGACCTCCCCGGCCGCCCTGGGCCGCTATACGGGAGCGGGGAAGGTAAGGGGACCAACCCCCTACGCCTTGCCCACTCCCGCGCGGCGGCCCCGGCGCAACAGGCCGCACTACGGACCTCCGTTTCCGCGTTGACGGACGGGACCCCGCGCGGCTAGAATGCCGTCATCCCATCAGGACCAGTCCGCAACACTTTCGAGCGCTCCGATCGTGAGTCGGGGATTGCTCGACCTTTGGGATGGTATGTACGGCGCGCGCACCTGTCAAGGGCTAATTATCTGAAAACACAGCACTTAGCGCAGCCACCCGCGACATCAACCAGCTAGATTGCGACAAGAAAATGCCCATGGCTGGCTGCCCCTGCGGTAGCCGGCTGAGTCTGCGACATCAATTCCCAATTCTGCGACATCAATTCGAGTAGCCGCCGTCCTCAAGGAGTCCGCGCAGTTCGGAGGGGTACAGCCGGCGGATCGGGATGCGCGGGTGCCTCTCAGCTGCCATGGCGGCGAGCTGCTCATCTTGCTTCGCCAGCCTCTCGACACGCTCCATGAGCGCTTGCCAGGCGTCCGCCGGGACGCCATCGAACCGCAGGTTGAACGTCGAGAGCCGCCGCATTTCCGCGATCTCAAGCTCGCGTCGGCGTGCGGCGTAGAGCCTTGCAAGATGGCGCTCCGTAGCCTTGACTCGGAACTGCGCCTTGACGCATTCCGCGGCAGCCCGCTCACTCTTCACGTCGCGATGGCAGAGCAGCTCTGCCATGTCGGGGAGGTATCGCGTGATGTTCGGATTGGAACCCCACGGCCGGCCAGGTTGCCGTTTCTCCGCCACTGCACCTCCCATCAGGTGCTGCCCCGTAGAGAGGAGAAAGGCGGCGCGGCGGGCCGGGCTACGGGGCACCCGGCTTTCGGCGGCCAAACCTAGCCGCGCCTGTTGCTACGGAGGGATTCTATCGCGGAGGGGGCAGGGTGGACTCGACGCGGCGGGACTGCTCGTCCGCCAGCTCGAACAGCCAGGCCGAGACGGAGCGGCAGCCCAGGTAACGGGCCACGCGCGCCCACCGTCGGGCCTGCTCGCGCGAGGCCCGAACGGTGAACGCGGTGACTTTCAACTCAGCCAAGGAACCACCCCAGGGGCTTGGCGTAGACGGCGGCGAACAGCGCCAGCTCGACGGGATCGAGCCGGCGCTCGCCGCTCTCGACCTTGGATACGAACGGCTGCCGCGCCCCGATCCGCCGGCCGACCTCGGCCTGGGTAAGGCAGGCTTCCCGGCGCGCTTGCCGCAGGCGCCCGAGTAGGTGCCGGTAGGCCGGTGCGTGCGTGGATCTCACCGCAGGCACCCCCAGGGTCCAAGGTGGCGGCCGAAGTCCTCGGCCGAGCAGTCAAGGGCGCGGAGCACCTTGACCAGGTTGGGAAGGGACGGATGCTGGCGGCCAAGCTCGTAGCGGCTGAGCATCGGCTTGGTGATGCCGGCCCGCGCTGCGACCTGCTTCATGGCGAGCCGGCGCTCAAGCCGGAGGCGCCGGAGGGCGCCGCCGACCTGGCGGGAGATGCGCAGGTTGTTCTCCGTGGCGACCATGCCCGGTCACCACTCGTCCCGCGTCCAGAGCAAGCCTCGCCCCAGGCAGCGGTAGGCGTCGGCAGCCTTCCCGACGATGGGTTCCAGCGCTTCCAGCTTCCCGTGGGTGAAGACGGCCATGAACTCGGCGCCGTCGTCGCCTACCAGGTGGACGAGGCCGTGGTAGACCACCACGACGCCACAGGGAGCCACCAGGCGCCCGTCCTCGCCCAGGCGGTAGGTGAGCATCCCTTCCCCGAGTTGCTTGGTCTGGAAGTCAGCGGAGAGCACGTCAACGGTCACGGTGTCGAAGAGGCCCATGGCTACTCGCCCTCCTGCGCCGGAGGGCCGGCAGCGGCCGGAGAGAGGCCGTAAATCCGCATCAGCTCGCGGACCTGGGCCATGGCGCCATCGTCAAACGGCTGGCGGCCGGCGAAGGCGTCGAACACCAGAGCTTCGAGCAGAGCGCCGAGCGATACGTCGCGCAGCTCGGCAACGGCCTTGAGCACCTTGACGAGGCGCCGCTCCATCCGTACGCCGGTCTGGACGCGATCCAGCTTGGGGTGCAGGGTCATGACAGCCTCCGCTCGATCTTGTCGGCCAAGGCGCCCACTTGCCGGGAGAGCTTGCCGGCGAACCGGGCCAGCCTGTCCTCGGCGGGGTCCAGGTCGCACTCATCGGCCGAGCGGCGGATGACGTGGAGCAGGTAGCCGCCGGTGTAGCGGAGATCGGCGGCCACGGCGCGCAGCTCGACGCGGGCGACGGGCTCCTCGTCGGGCTGCTCGCGGTCGGCAAAGACGGCCAGGTCGTAGAGCACCTGGCCCAGGCGGCGGACTGCTTCCCTGTCCGGGGGATCGAGGAGTTGAAGCAGGGTTTCCCGGAACGAGTCCGATTCGTTCCAGGGCGGCGGGGTACCATTGGCGTAGCTCGGCATGGGGCAGTCTCCCGTGTCGGGTCAGGCCCTGGCGTCGGGTTCGCTCCTGCGCCGGGGCCGTTTCGTTGGTTCGGGGAGGAGCGGTCCTCCCCTTTCAGGGAGGACCGTAGCGCGGATCAGGCCGGCCGGGGCCAGCAACACAAGAATGGAGCACTACCATCTGCCCGGCCTGCCCGAGGTCGGCGGGACACCCCGGCGAGGTGGCCCACGGACGCGGCCGCCTTGCGCTGTCCCCATCCCTCGCGCCCCGACACAGCTAATAGATGAATGCCCGCTGCCGCACGGCCACCCCAGGGCCGCGGCAGCAGGCAGCGAGCAGCCGGCGCGCCGGGCACGCGCCCGGCAGGCGTCCGGAGCAGCGCAACCATAGGAGGCATCCATGAAACGGCAACCCAAGAAAGTCCATCTGTCGCGTGAAACCCTGCGCCACCTCGACGGGCGGCGTCCCTTGGACGGGCCGGTCGGCACCGAGCCGGACACCCAGCTGCCGAACAACTGCTACACCGCGTCCTGCCGTCCCCACACCTGCTGAGCGGCCGCCGGCTCGCCGACGGCCCGCTCCGGACGGGCGCAGGCGCGGCGCCGCGTGCCTGGCTGACGCCAGCGCCGACGCAGCGGCCCGACGCGTCCGGCCCCATCCGGGGCAGCGCAACCACGCAACATAGGAGGCACCATGAAACGGCAACCCAAGAGAGTCCAGCTGTCCCGTGAAACCCTGCGCCACCTCGAGGGGCGGCGTCCCTTGGACGGGCCGGTCGGCACCTATCCGGACACCCAGCTGCCGAACCACTGCTACACGGCGTCTTGCCACGGAATCTGCTGAGCGGCCGCCGGCGCGTGAGGCGCCGGTCCGAGCAGCGCAACAACGCAGCCACGCAACCCTTGGAGGCATCCATGAGAAGGCAACCCAAGAAAGTCCAGCTGTCGCGTGAGACCCTGCGCCACCTCGACGGGCGGCGTCCCCTGGACGGGCCGGTCGGCACCGAGCCGAACTCCGACCTGCCGAACAACTGCTACACGGCGTCCTGCCGCCCCGCCATCTGCTGAGCGCCGCCGGGCGGCCGCCGGTTCGCCGGCGGCCGTCCGGGGGGTAGTGGCTGGAGCCACCACCCGTCCGGGCGGTGACGGTCCCGCATGCTAGACTGACCCGGCGCTTCTCGGCGCGCCGCGGCCATCCGGGCATGAACGATCCGCAAGACCAGCCCACGGAGCTGACGCCCGAAGTCGACGAGCTCGCCGACCTCGCGCGGCGCATGAGCGCCGCCTCCCGCCATGACGAAGCGGCCGAGCTGTTGCTGCTCGCGCTGCGTCTCGACCCCAAGAACCTGTCGGTCAAGTTGGCGCTGGCCGAGGTCCGCAAGCTGCAGCAGCTCGAAGGCGGCGGCGACGGCCGCAGCCGCAGCCTGCGCGAGGTGCTGCGCGAAGGCTTCCGCCGCAACGCCATCGACGCCGCCCACTTCCTGGGGCTCGCCCACCTCTATGCCGAGCGCGGCGAGAACGCCAGGGCTATCGAGTGCCTCGAGGTGGCCAAGGCCAAGGACCTGGCCAACCCCGCGCATCACGCCCTGCACGGCCGGCTGCTGTTCCGCCGCAAGGACTTCGACGGCGCCACCGAGGAGCTCGGCAAGGCGCTGCGCCTCAACCCGTTCGACCGCGAGATCGCCGAAAGCCTCAGCCGCGCCGAGTACGAGCGCAAGCGGTTCGAGGCGGCGCTCGGGGCCACCGTCCATGCCTTCCTGCTGCTCAACGACGGCGACGACGAGGGCGGGCGCCGGCTGCGGCGGCGCATCCAGACCCTCAAGCAGATCCTCGGCTGGGGCAGCCGCGAGCTGGCGCAGGTGTTCCGCGAGCGCCAGGACGAGATCCATACCGCCTTCGACCGCCTCGAATGGCACCGCGAGCGCTTCCTCGAACAGGGCGGCTTCTCGCCGGGCACGAGCCTGCTGGCCAGCGCGACGTCGCCGCCCCCGCCGGCGCCCTCTCCCGGCGGGGCCGGCGGCCAGCTGCAGCTTGCCGCGCGCCTGCGCCGGCTCAAGCTGTGGGCGCACCTGACCGACGAGCAGATCTTCCGCCTGACGGTCGTGGTGCGCGAGGAGATCCACGAGACCGGCGGCCTGGTCTTCGCCCACCGCAGCCAGGGCCGCGACCTCTACCTGCTCGAGCACGGCGAGGTCCTCATCCAGCGGCCCACCGCCTACGGCACCTTCACGCTGGGCAAGCTCGAGCCCGGGAGCCTGTTCGGCGAGGTCGGCTTCATCACCGGCCTGGACCGCAGCTCCGACGCCAGCGCGCTCGCGCCCTGCCAGATCCTCCGCCTCGACGCCGCGGCGCTCGACTCGCTGATCGACGGCGCGCCCGAGCTGGGAGTCAAGCTCTTCTGGAGCTTCTGGCACAGCCTGGCGCAGAAGCTGCGCGCCACCAACGACCAGCTGAAGACCTTCTTTTCGTCCGACTCGCTGCCCGAAAACTTCCTGCGGCTGCGCAAGCGGCCGGCGCCGCCCGACCCGCTGGGGCCGCCGGCGGTCAAGGTGGAATCGACCGACAAGATCCGCCTCTTCCGCGAGCAGGGGCTGTCGCGGCGCGAGCTGATGACGCTCGCCACCTTCTCGAGAGAGGAGCGCTTCGCCGCCGGCGCCTCGCTGTTCCAGGAAGGCGACGAGGGCAACGAGATGTACGTCGTCCTCGAGGGCAAGGTGATGATCAGCAAGTTCATCCCCGGCGCCGGCGAGGAGGCGCTCGCCATCCTCGACCGCGGCGACTTCTTCGGCGAGATGTCGCTCATCGACGGCGAGCCGCGGTCGGCCGACGCCCGCGCCTACGGCGGCCCGCTCACCGTCCTCTCCCTGGACCAGGCGACGGTGCGCGAGATCCTGGCCATGGACCCCCACGCCGCGCTCGAGTTCATGCAGCTGCTCTGCCGCCTGGTCGCCAACCGCCTGCGCGAGATCGACGAGAAGGTGGTCGGCTGGCGGATCCTCTCCGGCGAGCGCAACGAAGGCGCCTCGGCGTAGAGCGAAACCCCGGCAACGCGACGCACGGGGTTTTTGAGCAGCCTGCTATCGCGGCGACCGGGTGAAGACGCGCTGCCACCAGCGCTCGAGCGGGGGCTGGCCGCGGTTCTCGGCTTCCGCTTCCAGCTCGGACACCGGCGCCGGCAGCAGGGCCAGGCGCCCCTTCTGCAGCTGCAGCAGCAGCAGGTCCATCTCCCGGCCGCGCAGGCGCGCTTCGCCGGAAAAGGCGTCGCCCAGGGTGGTCTTGCCGTCGAGGCGGACATAGAAGTCGCGGGCGCGGGCCGGCATCCGCTTCTGCTCTTCCGCTCCGGGCTCGGCCACCCAGACCGGCACCCAGCGCTCCAGCAGGTCGAGCGGCACGGCCATGTGGCGCTGCGCCACCAGGATCTGCTCCTCGGTCGCCTGCTCGAGCAGCAGGTCGTAGACGCTCATCTCGCGGGTCGTGCTGTCGAGCGGCTCGCCCACCGAAACGATGTCGAGCACCGCCGAGATCGCCAGCCGGTAGGCGCCTTCGAGGAAGCGGAAGTAGGAGCCGCGGATGACCCGGTACAGCTCCGCCAGGGTGCGCTTGCCGTCGAGCTCGGCGGCGATGCGGCGCTCGACCGGCGACAGGTCGCGGCCCGGCCAGGAGGCGCCGCGGCGCAGCACCATGTTGTCGTGGACGAAGAGCTTGCGGATGCGCCGGTACTCGTCGAGCCAGCGGGTGCCTTCCATGATCAGGCCCATGGCGTGGATGGGCTCGGGGAGGATCTCTTCCTCGGCCGGCATCTCGGCCTGGAAGTAGAAGACGCCGCGCTCCCACAGGAACAGGTCGCAGATCGTGTCCTCGATCTGGGCGCGCAGGGTCTGCTGCACCTTTTCAGGCGGCATCAGGCCGAGGTCGTTGAGCGCCGTTCCCAGGCGCACGCCCTGGGTGGTGCAATAGGTCAGCGCCTGGAAGAGCTGCTCCTGCTCCAGGTGCCCGTTGAGCAGCAGGTGCTGGCCGTAGTACTCGGCGGGGTCGTTGGACAGGCAGGTGATGACCTCGCCGGCATGGAAGTAGACGCGCTTCTCGCGGTCGCTCCTGCGCACCACCAACGCCCCGGTGCGGCGGTCGTTGAGGGCCCACTGCAGGAGGTCGCTCGGCGGGAAGGCGTTGAGTCGACCCGAGAATTCCATGAGCGACATCATTGTAGCGGAATCGGACGTACCAGGAGCGCCCGGCGCGAAGCCGG
Organism: Thermoanaerobaculia bacterium; assembly: GCA_035544375.1. Taxonomy (GTDB): domain Bacteria; phylum Acidobacteriota; class Thermoanaerobaculia; order Multivoradales; family UBA5704; genus JASLEW01. The sequence goes on along the minus strand of DATKFK010001209.1, from coordinate 4,000 downwards.
GAGCAGGGCGTTGACGCCGGCCGCGGCGAGCCTGGCCTCGAGCCAGGCACGGCCGAGGAGGTGCGCGCGGGACTCAGGAGGCTTCGGTACCGGCGGCGCCTCTACCGGGGATTGCCTGGCCCTGCGCCGCGGCCTTGGCGATCGGGGCGAGGCGGTCCAGCTCCTGGACCTCGCGGCCCTTGACGTCGGGCCAGCTCACCCGGCGCGCCGCCATCGCGGCGGCGAGCCGCTCCCACAGCGCCCGGTTGAGAACCGGGCCGCCCTCCTGCGTCTTCCAGCCCCGCCGCTGCCAGGCGGGCAGCCAGCGGCTGGCGCCGTGCCGCAGGTAGTCCGAGACGGTGTGCACGGCGACCGAGGCGCCTGCCGGCAGCGCCTCGAGCGCCGCCGTCGCCGCGGCCAGGTCGAGCGCGTTGGAGGTCGCCGCGGCCCCCGGCGACACGCCGCCGCTGAGGATCGTCTCGGGGGGCTGCCCGGACGGCTGCGTTGCGGACGCCGCGCCTGAGCCGGCGCCGGAAAGGCTCTCCGCCGAGGTCTCGGCCGGGCTCTTCGCCGGGCTGAGTCCGCCGGCCGCGGCGTCGGCGGACCCTGCCTCGCCGGCCGCGGCGTCGGCGGACACGGCCTCGCCGGCAGGGCGGATCAGGGCCGCCCAGCCTCCCCCGCGCGGCGACATCGAGACGCGCAGGAATGCCGTGAACTCCGGGGTCTCCGCCGCCCCCGCCGAGCCTGCCGCGCCGGCCGCCGCCGCGGCGGCGGCGCGCTGGCCGCGGATGGCGGCGGTGGCCAGCTGGTCGGCGCGCTCGTTGTGGCGGTCCCCGGCGTGCCCCTTCACCCACCGCCACCGCACGTCGTGGCCCGTGACCACCGCCGCCAGCCGCCGCCACAGGTCTTCGTTCTGCAGCTCGCCGGTCTGGCGCCGCCAGCCGCGGGCGATCCAGCCCGGCAGCCACTCGGTGATCCCGCGCCGCAGGTACTGCGAGTCGGTGTGCATCTCGACGCGGCTGGGCTTGCGCAGCGCTTCGAGCGCGCGGATGGCCGCGGTCAGCTCCATGCGGTTGTTGGTGGTCGCGGGCTCGCCGCCGCGCAGCTCCTGGACGCTGCCGCTCGCCGGATGGATCAGCACCACCCCCCAGCCGCCGGGCCCGGGGTTGGGATCGGCTCCCCCATCGGTATAGATGATGACGGCATCGGGCGAGGTGTGCGGCGCGTTGGGCATGGGTCTCCTTTGGCCGGCACAGTAGGCGATCCGGGGCGCCCGCGCAATGCAGGGCCGCGCGCGCGGCTCCCGCCACGATCCGGGGCGCCGGCGCCACGCCCTGCCTGCGGGCGCTGCGGGCGGTGCGGGCGGGGCCTGCGGCGGGCGCCGCCGCCGCACTCATCGCGCCGCGGAGCCGCCTCCGGGCTTGAGGTACGATGCCTTGGGGCCGCGCCTGCCGGCGCAGCGCCGCAGAGGCTACGAGCGGAAAGGCCGAGCCATTGGACAACGTCGAGATCGCCCGCGCCCTGGCGGAGGTGGCGGACGTCCTGGAGATCCAGGGCGGCGACCTCTACCGCATCCGCGCCTACCGCAACGCTGTCCGCACCATCGAGATCCAGACCCGGCCGCTGGCCCGCATGGTGGCCGAGGGCGCGCCGCTGACCGTCCTGCCGGCGATCGGCAAGGAGATGGCGGGGCACATCCGGGAGCTGGTGACGACCGGGACGCTGGCCTTTCGCGACAGCCTGCTCGCCGAGGTGCCGCGCACGCTGGTCGAGGTGATGCGGCTGCCGGGCGTCGGCCCCAAGAAGGCCCGCAAGCTCTGGGACGAGCTGCACGTCGGCAGCATCGACGAGCTCGAGGCGGCGGCCCGCGACGGACGGGTGGCGGCGCTCGCCGGCTTCGGCGAGAAGACGCAGGCCAAGATTCTCTCAGGCATCGAGGAGGACCGCCAGCGCACCGGCCGCTTCCTGCTGGCCGAAGCCGAGCGCTTCGTCGAGCCCCTGGTCGGCTACCTCTCGGAGTGCCCGCAGCTCGAGCGCCTCGAGGTCGCGGGCAGCTACCGCCGGCGCTGCGAGACGGTGGGCGACATCGATTTGCTGGCGACCGCCCGGGACGCGGCGCCGGTGATGGCCCGGCTGCTCGCCTACCCGCAGATCGACCAGGTGCTGATGGCGGGCGACACGCGCTCGACGATCACGCTCGGCAATGGCCTGCAGGTCGATCTCCGCGTGGTGCCGCCCGACTGCTACGGCGCCGCCCTCCTCTACTTCACCGGCTCGAAGGAGCACAACGTCAAGCTGCGCCGGCGGGCGGTCGAGCGCGGCCTGAGGATCTCGGAGTACGGCGCCTTCCGGCTCGCCGACGGCGCCGGCGGCGGCGAGGACGGCGGGGTGTGGATCGCCGGCCGCGAGGAGGCCGACGTCTACGCCACGGTTGGCCTGGCCTGGATTCCGCCCGAGCTGCGCGAGGACCACGGCGAGATCGAGGCTGCCGCGGCCGGCAGCTTGCCGCGCCTGATCGAGGTCGGCGACATGCGCGGCGACCTGCAGATGCATTCGACGTGGTCGGACGGCCGCAACACGCTCGAGGAGATGGTCGCCGGCTGCGCCGCGCACGGCTACGAGTACATGGCGATCACCGACCACAGCAAGGCGCTGGCGATGGTCAACGGCCTCGACGCCCGGCGCCTCAAGCTACAGTGGCTGGAGATCGACGCCATCCGCGCCCGCCACCCCGAGATCCACCTGCTGCGCGCCATGGAAATCGACATCCTGGCCGACGGCACGCTCGATCTCGAGGACGAGATGCTGGCCGGCCTCGACCTGGTGATGGTGTCGATCCACTCCCGCTTCGAGCTGCCCGCCGAGCAGCAGACCGCGCGCGTGCTGCGCGCCCTCGAGCATCCCCAGGTCAACATCCTCGCCCATCCCACCGGCCGCAAGATCAACCGCCGCAAGCCCATCGCCCTGGATGTCGAGGCCGTGCTGGCGCGCGCCGCCGAGCTGGGGGTGGCCGTCGAGATCAACGCCTCGCCCGCCCGGCTCGACCTCAAGGACACCCACGCGATGCTGGCGCGGGAGCTGGGCTGCCGCATCGTCATCAGCACCGACGCGCACCGGATCGCCGAGCTGGGAACGATGCGCTACGGCGTGGACCAGGCGCGGCGCGCCGGCCTCGAACCGCGCCACGTGCTCAACACCCTGTCCTACCCTGAATTCCTGCACGCCATCGCCCGCCCCACCGCCGCCGCGCGGCGCCGCTGACACCCCCCGAGTTCCGAGACCGTTGGCCGAAGCGAAGGGGAGGGGGCGTCCCCTTCCCCCCGGAGGGTGGGAAGGGGATCGAGGGGATACGGGGGAGATCCGATAGATGCTTTGAGTAGTCCTCCATCGTTTGCTACCGGCACCTGTTTCATGGCTCGGGGTCACCGCAGGCGATGGCAGCCAAGGTGTAACCGGCGTCGAGGCCGGCCCGTCTGATGGGTTGTAGGCGCACGCTGGCATCCCAAACCAGACACCAGGGGAGCCAGATGAGCAACGCCGATGCAACTCCGGGCTGTCTGGAGCGTATATATCCACAAGGAGACCTTCATGAAAGAGTCGAGAAAGAAGTCCCTGGGCGCCCTGGCCCTCCTCGCGCTGGCGGCGACGCTGGCGGTGATCGCCGTGCCGGTGATGGGGCTGGCGCAGGGGGACCAGGCCGCGGTCCAGGGCCCGGTTGCCCAGCACTTCGCCATGCATCTGCAGCACCTGTCCCAGAAGCTCAACCTCACGGCCGACCAGCAGGCCAGCGCCAAGCAGCTGGCGCAGGATCTTCAGGCCAAGATCGCGCCGGTCCACCAGGCGCAGAAGGCGCTGCGGACCCAGCTCAAGGCGGCGCTCGCCGCCGGCAACCCGGACGCCGCCACGGTCGGCCAGGTCGTCATCCAGCTGCACCAGAACCGGGCCCAGATGAAGCCCATCATGCAGGCGTATCACCAGCAGTTCGAAGCTTTGCTTACTCCGGACCAGCTGACGCAGTACA